>NZ_LYTM01000056.1:0-256054 GCF_001672445.1 Mesorhizobium sp. WSM3873
TGCAGGAAGTGCAGGAAGTGCAGGAAGTGCAGGAAGTGCAGGAAGTGCAGGAAGTGCAGGAAGTGCAGGAAGTGCAGGAAGTGCAGGAAGTGCAGGAAGTGCAGGAAGTGCAGGAAGTGCAGGAAGTGCAGGAAGTGCAGGAAGTGCAGGAAGTGCAGGAAGTGCAGGAAGTGCAGGAAGTGCAGGAAGTGCAGGAAGTGCAGGAAGTGCAGGAAGTCTCTCCTTCCCTATTCCCTTGCCGCCCTATTCCCCTAATCCCTTACGCAGTGATGTCGATCACGCCGCAATCGCCGGCCGCGCTGCCGAAGACGATGCGGCGCTCTTCCCTGTCCCACATCATCGAGGTGATCGCGCCTTTGCCGGGACGACGCAGCAGCACTTCCTTGGCGTCGGCGAAGCGGGCCGCGATCACCATGCCGTCCTCATAGCCGATCGCGGTGACCTCCTGGCTGGGATGGCAGGCAACGCACGTCACCATGGTATTGCCGCGCGTGCCGAGCTCCAGCGGCGCCTTGCCCATCGGCCCGTCCTTGCTGGCGAAAGGCCACACGATCGCCGCCGGCGCGCCGGAGCTCGCCAGCCATTTGCCCTTCACGCTCCAGGACAGGCTTTTGACCTTGCCCGGATAGCCGCTCATGCGCATGTGCTTGCCGTCGGCCAGCTTCCAGCCATGCAGCGCGTTTTCCTGCATGGTGGTAATCAGGAAAGCGCCGTCCGGCGAAAAGCTGATCCCGGTATGGGCGCCGGCCCATTCGAGCTCGACCGGCTTGCCCTCCGCCGCAGGAAAATGCAGCGTCGCGCCGTTGTAGCGGGCAACGCCGAAGCGCATGCCCTTGGGCGAGAAGGCGAGCCCTTCCACCGAGCGCGGATGGGCGAATTCCTTGATCTTGCCGTCGGCGAAACGGACGAACGCCGTCTTGCCCGAGGCATAGGCGACTGCGCCCTGAGGGCCCGCCGCAACGCTGGTGATCCATTTTCTGCCGGCGCTGGCAAGTTCGCTCGCCTCGCCGCCGGCCTTGACCGCAAACACCTTGCCGTCCTCGCCGCCGGTGATCAGGCGGTCGTTCGCCGCATCGTGGAAGGCGGCGAGCAGCCCGTCATTCGCCTGTACGGTCTTGTGCCCATTGTCGAGCCGATGGATCGCGCCGTCGGCCAAAGCGAAATGCGGCACATCGTTGAGGAAGACGGCGGCGACGCAATGGCCTTCGAGATCAAGCGGGGCGACTGTCGGCATGGGGATGGTCCATTCGATTTCACTAAGCCGGCGCGGCTAGGTGTGACTCCCCCTTCTCCCCTTGTGGGAGAAGGTGGATTGGCGCGTAGCGCCAAGACGGATGAGGGGTGTTCGACGGAGTGCCGTCATCGCCAAGCTGGAACACCCCTCATCCGACCGAGCTTCGCTCGGCCACCTTCTCCCACAAGGGGAGAAGGAGAGAAGGGGCAGCGCTAGCGCCTGAAAGTCCGGAAATCAAGCCGCCTGGCAGGCTTCAAAACTCTTCCTGAGGCGCTCGGCGTCGAGATCGCGGCCGATGAAGACCAGCCGGCTTTCATGCTTCTCGCCGTCCTTCCAGGCGCGCTGGTGGTCGCCTTCGAGGATCATGTGCACGCCTTGCAGGACATAGCGGTCCTCGTCGCCCTTCAGCGCGATGATGCCCTTAAGCCTGAGGATGTTCGGCCCTTCCATCTGGGTCACCTTCTCGATCCAGGGGAAGAACTTCTTCGGATCCATCTCGCCGCCGCGCAGCGAGACCGACTTCACCGTGACATCGTGGATGTCGGAAGGATGGCCGTGGTGATGGTGATCGTGCCCGTCGTGATGATGGTGGTGGTCGTGATCGCAATCCGGACCGCATTCATGGTCGTGATCGTGGTCGTGCGCCTCGAGGAAATGCGGATCGTTCTCCAGCGCGCGTGAGAGGTCGAAGGCGCCGCGGTCGAGCACTTCGCCGAGCGCCACCCCGGCGCGCTGGGTGCGATGGATCCTGGCCGCCGGGTTGATGGCGCGGATCGTCGCCTCGACCTTTTCGAGCTCTTCCGGGGTGACGAGATCGGTCTTGTTCAGCACCACCACATCGGCGAAGGCGATCTGGTCCTCGGCCTCCTTCGAGTCCTTCAGGCGCAGCGGCAGGTGCTTGGCGTCAACCAGCGCCACCACCGCGTCGAGCTTGGTTTTGGAGCGCACATCGTCGTCCATGAAGAAGGTCTGCGCCACCGGCACCGGGTCGGCCAAGCCAGTGGTCTCGACCACGATGGCATCGAAACGGCCGGGCCGCCGCATCAGGCCCTCTACGACGCGGATCAGGTCGCCGCGCACCGTGCAGCACACGCAGCCATTGTTCATCTCATAGATTTCCTCGTCGGATTCGACGATCAGATCGTTGTCGATGCCGATCTCGCCGAACTCGTTGACTATGACCGCGTAACGCTTGCCGTGGTTCTCCGACAGGATGCGGTTGAGCAGCGTCGTCTTGCCCGCGCCGAGATAGCCGGTGAGAACGGTTACGGGGATCTGCGTCTGTGCATCGCTCATGGCCTGCCTCGAAAAATCTGTGCCTCGAAGGATTTGTCGGCCTCATATAGGATGCGAGCCGCGCTTTTGCACGCGCCAAACCGATGGGCCAGCCGGTCCCGATCGGGGCAGCCGCAGTGGGTTAAAGGAACAGGGCAGCCGCACGGCATCAGAGCCCCTCCGGGATGTTCCGCTGTGAATGCCGGCGGGCCAAAAGTCGTTTGTCATCTAACTGAAATAAACATCTGGCATCACCTGCGCGGGCACCGCAATGCTTGCCGGCAAAGTGTTTGCAGGCCGGACTCGTTAAATCGTCATTTGCCAGCCGCCGGACAGCCTCTATGCTGCCCGCGCCGGTTCGGCCGAAGAGGGAATGACCATGGCCAAGGCGGACAGAACAGCGACTATGAGCCGGCTGCATTCGGCAGCGCGGCTGGCGCGCACGGCGCTTGCTGCGCGGCTTCTGGCACATGGCTTCTACGCCGGCCAGGACCAGATCATGCTGGCGCTCGACCGCGAAGACGGCCAGACACCCGGCAATCTCGCCGACAAGCTCGGCGTACGTCCGCCGACGATCACAAAAACCATCAACAGGCTGCAGGCGCAGGGTTTTCTCGAAAAGCGCGCCTCCAACGCCGATGCCCGCCAGGCCCATATTTTCCTCACCGGCTCCGGCCGCGAAACCATCCGCGCCATCGAGAAATCGGTCAAGAAGACCGAGAAGCAGGCGCTGAGGGGTCTCGACAAGAAAGACCAGAAGGCGCTGTTCAAGCTGCTCGCCCGCATCGAGGCCAACCTGTCGAACGAGGACCTGATCCTCATCGACGACGACGCCGAGCTGGATGATTAACGAGCGACGCGCAGCGTCGTCTCGAGCGACGCGTGAGCGCAGCATCGTCGCTTAGCCGCTGGGCGTTGGTGGCCACGAGCGACGCGTAAGCGTCGTCTCGAGCGACGCAAGCGCGATGCACAGCGTCGTCGCTTCAGCCACCACCCAAGCATCGGCAGCTTATCGGAAAGGGCGACGACGCTACGCGTCGCGCACCAGCGTCGCCCAGCGTCCCGGCGTCAGCCCGAACGCCTTCTTGAAATGCCGGTTGAAATGGCTCTGATCGCTGAAGCCGGCCGCAACAGCGGTTTCGGCAAGCGGCTCTCCCGCTTCGATCATGCGCCGTGCTCGCTGCAGCCGACGCATCAACAGGAAGCGATGCGGGCTTGTCGAATAGGTCGCGCGGAAATGGCGCGACAGCGCGTAACGGTCGAGGCCGGTAACCGCCTCCAGCTCGTCGGAACGCACCGGCCGTTCAGCGTTTTCTTCGAGATAGTCGCGGGCCAGCGCGGCAGCCCGCCACGCGATCTTTCCCGCTGATTTTGCCGGCTGTCCGGCATGGCGTTTCAATTGCTGCGCCAGCTGCGCGATGAAATCCGCCACGAACAGGTCGTCGAGCTCCTCGGTGAGCGGTGTTAGCGCCGACAGCAGCGTGCCGCGCAACTGAGGGTCGCTCACCACAGCATCCTTAACGAAGGGGAGCGGCGATCCGTGGAGGCAGTCGAGCAGCATCGACGGCTCGAGATACAGAATCCTGTATCGTAGGCCGTGCTCGGTGCCGGCGCCGCCGTCATGCAGTTCGTCGGGATGCAGAACGATTGCCTGGCCGGGGAGGCTGTGCCGAAGCGCGCCGCGATAGTGGAAGCGCTGCACGCCGTCGAGCGTCACGCCGATGGCGTAGGTGTCGTGGCGGTGCAGGTCGAAAGCATTGCCGTGGAATCGCGCCTCGATGCGCTCGAGGCCCGTGGCGCCGGGCGCCGAAACGATCCGGTCGTCCTCAGCGCACGAACGTTCAAGACCTCCCAGCGCCTCATTGCCTAGATCGTGCGCCATGGTCCCTGATCCACATCTCGGAGAGACATTTTGGTGTTCGACACGAAATTTGCAATCGTGCTCAAGGAAGATCTCGCCGTCTGGCAGAAGCTCAACGTTACCGCTTTCCTGACCAGCGGCATCGTCGCGCAATGTCCTGAAATCATCGGCGAGGCCTATCGCGACCGCGCCGGCAATTTCTTCAATCCGCTCTCGATCCAGCCCGTTATCGTGCTGTCGGCAGACGGGTCGACGCTTGCCGCGATCCACCGCCGGGCCCTGGAGCGCGGCGTGACGACATCGGCCTATGTCGAGGAGATGTTCTCCACCGGCCATGACCTGGCCAACCGCGCCGTCTTCGCCGAATTCGCGCCGGACGACGCCAAGATCGTCGGCATCGCGCTGCGCGCCGAAAAGAAGCTCGTCGACAAGATTACCAAGGGCGCCCGCATGCATGCTTGATTCTCTGGGAAGGATGCTCTTGGTGACTGATTGACCATTCGTCCGGACGACGTCGCGCACGTTCGAGATTGGCCGCGACCTCCCTGCTTCGCCAGCCTGGGGTCTGCGAGCGTCGCGTCGCTCCTTGCTCCGCACGGGATGACGAACCAGGAACGTTCTGCTGATCGCCAAGGCACTGCGCTCTAAGCCTGTCGGCACGTCTTGTTGGGCCAGTCGCTTTTGGCTTGCCGGTCGGCGGCGATTGCCGCAAAAGAATGGCGTCTACCTCTCCTCCGGCCCGATTTTGAGCGTTCCCAAAAATCACGACGACAGCGCGACGCCGCCCGCGGCGATGCTGTTGATGCTCTGCGTCTATGTCTGCTTCACCTTTCTCGACACCTCAAGCAAATATCTGGTGCTCGCCGGCGTCTCGGCGCTGATCGTCGCCTGGGCTCGATTCATCGTGCATGTCCTGCTTGTCGGCGTTTTCCTTCGCGGTTGGCGCGAGCCGTCGCGCTTCCGCGCCAACAACCTGCCGGCGCACATCCTGCGCGGATGCCTGCTTTTCGGCTCGACCATGTTCAACATCCTGGCGCTCAGGACGCTGCAACTCGCCGAGACCACCTCGATCTATTTCTTCGGCCCGATGGTGATCACCGCATTGGCCGGCCCGCTGCTCGGCGAGTGGGCGGGCTGGCGGCGCTGGCTGGCGATCCTCACCGGCTTCGTCGGCGTCCTCATCATCACCCGGCCCGGCGTCGGCGTGTTCGGCATGGGCCATCTCTTCGCGCTGGGCTCAATGCTGTCGAATTCTTTTTACGTCATCATGACCCGGCGCATGTCGTCGACGGAGACATCCGAGAGCCTGATCCTGTTCTCGGCGCTGGCGCCGGCGGTGCTGCTCCTGCCCATGCTGCCCTTCTCATTGTCCCTGCCGCAGGACGGCTGGCGCTGGGTGATCCTTTTGATGCTCGGCGTCTTCGGCGCCGGCGGCCATTGGCTCCTGGTCCAGGCCTATCGCCTGGCGACGACGACGGCGCTCGCGCCTTACCCTTATTCGCAGATGGTTTGGATGATCATCTCCGGCTGGCTGATCTTCCACCAGTTTCCCGACCGCTGGACCCTGCTCGGCGCTGCCATCATCGTCGCCAGCGGCCTCTACATCATCCACCGCGAGCACAGGCTTCGCCTGCGCAATTCCGCTTCCTTGGACACGGAAGCCGAGAGCTTGGCAAAAAAACTTTGATTTGCCCTCGATCGATGGCATAAGCCCCATTTAAACAGTTTAAAGGCCGGGGACCAAGGCTGGCACAGAAGATCAAGCTTTCGACGATCGCGGATGCGCTTGGCGTGTCCACGGCAACGGTGTCGCTGGCGCTGCGCGACAGCCCGCTGGTCGCCGGCTCGACGCGCGAGCGCATCAAGGAGCACGCGCGCGCCATCGGCTATATCTACAACCGACGGGCCGCGTCGCTCCGCACCTCGCGCTCCGGCATTGTCGGCGTCGTCGTGCACGACATCATGAACCCGTTCTTCGCCGAGATTCTGCGCTCGATAGAAAGCGAGCTCGACCGCAGCCGCCAGACCTTCATCCTGTCCAACCATTATGACCAGCTGGAAAAGCAGCGCACCTTCATCGACACGCTGCTGCAGCTCGGCGCCGACGGCGTCATCATGTCGCCGGCCATAGGCACGCCGGCCGAGGACATCATCATGGCCGAGGAAAACGGCCTCCCGGCGGTGCTGATCGCGCGCACCGTCACCGGCGCCGACGTGCCGGTCTTCCGCGGCGACGATGCCTATGGCACGGCACTCGCGACCAACCATCTCATCTCGCTCGGCCACAAACGCATCGCCATGATCGGCGGCACCGACCAGACCTCGACCGGCCGCGACCGCTACCAGGGCTATGTCAACGCCATGGAGGCGGCCGGGCTGGAGGTGAAGCCGTCCTGGCGCATTCCTGGACCGCGCACCAAGCAGGCTGGTTTCGAGGCTGCAGGACAGTTCTTGGCGCTGAAGGACAAGCCGACCGCCGCCTGCTGCTGGAATGATCTGGTTGCGATCGGGCTGATGAACGGCATCGCGCGCGCCGGCCTGGTGCCGGGCGTCGATATTTCCGTCACTGGTTACGACGACCTGGAGGAGGCTGCGATAGCAACGCCGGCCTTGACCACGGTCTGGAATGGCCAGCGCGAGGTCGGCCGCCGCGCCGCCAGCGCGCTGCTCGACAAGCTGAACGGGCAGGCCGTGCGGCCGTCGCAGGAATTGATCAAGCCGGAGCTGCACGTGCGCCAGTCCACCGGCAAGCCGGTGGAGCGTCAATGACACAGACAGAAGCGAAGTCGCCGGTCGCCATCCTGGTGCCGGGCCGTTTCAACGACCACGCCATCGGCCGGATCGACAAGGCGTTCAAGCGCGTGCGGATCGAGCGCGCCGATCCGTCGCTCGTCACCGGCGAGATGCGCGAGAGCGTGCGCGGCATCGCCTCCTTCGGCGGCATCAGCGCGGCCATGATCGACGCGCTGCCCAATCTCGAGATCATCGCCAATTTCGGCGTCGGCTATGACTCCGTCGACGCTCGTCACGCGGCCGCCCGCGGCGTCATGGTCACCAACACGCCCGACGTGCTGACCGAAGAGGTTGCCGACACCACCATCGGCCTGTTGATCAACACTGTGCGCGAAATGTACGCCGCCGAGAAATGGCTGCGCGACGGCGACTGGGTGAGGAAGGGTGACTATCGCCTGAGCCGGCTCACCTTACGCGGCCGCCGCGTCGGCATCTTCGGCATGGGCCGCATCGGCCTCGCCGTCGCCCGTCGCCTCGAGGCTTTCGGCCTGCCGATCGCCTATCACAACCGCCGCCAGGTCGATGGCCTGTCCTACGAATACCATGCGACGCTGAAGGGTCTGGCCGAAGCGGTCGACACTCTGATTTGCATCGCGCCGGGCGGGGCCGCGACGGAGAAAGCCATCGACGCGGCGGTCCTGGCGGCGCTCGGCCCGAACGGCGTCTTCGTCAATATCGGCCGCGGCAGCACGGTTGATGAGGCGGCTCTGGCTGCAGCGCTCTCCAATGGCACCATCGCTGCCGCCGGGCTCGATGTCTTTGCCGACGAACCGAATGTGCCCAAAGCGCTGCTCGATGCGCCCAACACCTCCCTTCTGCCGCATGTCGGATCTGCGTCCGACCACACCCGCCGGGCCATGGCGGATCTGTGCGTCGACAATCTCATCTCCTGGTTCGGCGAGCGCCGGCCGCTGACCCCGGTGCCGGAGACGATCAACGTCAAGCCACGCGCCTGAGCGGAAGGCCGGCCACATTCATTAACGCCTGCTTAACCATCATTCTGCATACTTCGTTATGCATGTTGTCCAAATCGGCGCGTGGTTTGGAGACCGGCATGGCACGGCAAGCCAGGATGTGGAGAGGCGGAGTGAAGCTGTTAGCCGGGTTGATTGCGTCGGTCGCCTTATACGGGGGCGTTCAGTCCCTGCACGACGGCAACGGCCAAAGCGCGGTCGAGCAAGCCGGCCTCTCCAACAGCTATCGGCTGACGGCCAATGGCGACGAAGCGGCCTGCGCAATCAAGCGCGGCGCCGAGGTCTCGGACGGCCTGTCGCTGCTGACAATTGCTCCGAACTGCAGCAAGCTGATGCCCGGCATCGAGCGTGTGAAATTCTGGCGCGAGCAGGCCGACGGCTCGGTCGCGTTCAGCGAGAACGGCATCGATCCGATCGTCACCTTCGGTGTTGCTGATGGCGACGGCTACGAATCCTATGCGCCGGCCGCCCCGCTTTTGGCACTGAACGCGACGACCAGCGACTGAGTTCGGCTATTCCGCCGCCGCGCGTGCACCGGCCTTCGCCGCCGCATGCAGGCGCACGGCATCGCCGAAGGCGCGGAAGATCTTTGCCGAGTTGCTGTCCGACTTCACCCAATATTCGGGATGCCACTGGACGCCGACGGCGAAGGCGCGGGCCTCCTTGACCGAGACGGCCTCGATCGTGCCGTCGGTCGCCAAAGCCTCGACCTGCAGTTTCGATCCGAGCCGGTCGATCGCTTGGCGATGCAGCGAGTTGACCTTGATGTCGCCGGCGCCGAACACGCCGGCGAGACAGGTTCCGGGCTTGATCGAAATCGTCTGGTGGATGCCGAAGCGCTCGTCCTGATTCTCGCTCACCGGCGCGCGGTGATCGAGCGAGCCTTCACGCTCCTGGATCTCGGTGCCGAGCGTCCCGCCCAGCGCCACGTTGAGCTCCTGGATGCCGCGGCAGATGGCGAGTAGCGGCACGCCGCGCTCGATCGCCTTGCGGATCAGCGGCAGCGTGGTGGAGTCGCGCGCCGGGTCGTAGGGGCCGTTGGCCTCGCTGGGATCACCGCCATAGAGCGAGGGATGCACATTGGATTTCGAACCCGTCACCATCACGCCGTCGACCGAGGACAGCAGCTCGTCGAAATCGAGCCGGTCGCCGAAGGACGGCACCAAGAGCGGGAACACGCCGGCGCCGGCGATCGCCGCCTCGATATATTGCTGGGGCGCGGCATGCCATGTGTAGTTGTCGAACTGGCGGACATCGGTTGAGACGGCAACGAGCGGCTGCTGCATTTTGGATACGGGTTCCATCGAGGGCTAACGAATTATTCTGCCTACAAAATAGGCGATCAGCCGGCACTTTGCCATGGCAAGTTTCGGCTCTCCGAATGGGCCAGGACGGTCGACGTTAGACTATAGTTGCACGTTGCCCGCGGTGCTGGACTCGACATCTTGCCCGTGTATTGTTTCGCGCAGCCGATCAGGGCGCCGAGGATGTCCGAATATCGGTCTGTTGGTTCTAAACGGGAGGAAAATGCATGGATCGTCGTTCGTTCATCCGTAAGGCCGGTGCATCCGGTGTTGGTGTCGCGGCAGCGGCCGCCGCGCTTGCCACGCCGGCGATAGCCCAGTCCAATCCGAAAGTGACCTGGCGGCTGGCATCGTCCTTCCCGAAATCGCTCGACACGATCTATGGCGGTGCGGAAGTGTTCTCAAAAATGCTGTCGGAAGCGACCGACGGCAATTTTCAGGTTCAGGTCTTCGCCTCGGGCGAGCTCGTTCCCGGCCTGCAGGCGGCCGACGCCACCGCCGCAGGCACCGTCGAGGCATGCCACACGGTGGCATATTACTATTGGGGCAAGGACCCAACCTGGGCGCTGGGTGCCGCAGTGCCGTTCTCGCTTAACGCGCGCGGCATGAACGCTTGGCACTATCATGGCGGCGGCATTGACCTCTTCAACGAATTCCTTGCAACGCAAGGCCTGTTCGGCCTGCCGGGCGGCAACACCGGCGTGCAGATGGGCGGCTGGTTCCGCAAGCAGATCAACACGGTCGCCGATCTTTCCGGCCTCAAGATGCGCATCGGCGGCTTTGCCGGCAAGGTGGTGCAGAAGCTCGGCGTCGTGCCGCAGCAGATCGCCGGCGGCGACATCTACCCGGCCCTCGAAAAGGGGACGATCGACGCCGCCGAATGGGTCGGCCCTTATGACGACGAGAAGCTCGGCTTCTACAAGGTCGCGCCCTACTACTACTATCCCGGCTGGTGGGAAGGCGGCCCGACCGTGCATCTGATGTTCAACAAGGCAAAATACGAGGAATTGTCGCCCGCCTACAAGTCGCTGGTGCACACGGCCGCGCAAGCCGCCGACGCCAACATGCTGCAGAAATACGACTACCTCAATCCGGCGGCGGTGAAGCGGCTGGTCGCCAGCGGCGCCAAGCTGGCTCCTTTCAGCCAGGAAATCATGGCCGCCTGCTTCGAAAAGGCCAACGAAGTCTATGCCGAAATGGAGGCCAACAACGCGCCGTTCAAGAAGATCTGGGAATCCATCAAAGGCTTCCGCAAGGAGCACTATCTCTGGGCCCAGGTCGCCGAATACAACTACGACACCTTCATGATGGTGCAGCAGCGTAACGGCAAGCTGTAGCCGGGGTCTACGCCCTCTCCCCTATGGTGACGGGGAGAGGGCGCTGTCACCGCCGGTTTCGCCAATCGCCAACGTTGCAGGACTTCAGGTCCGGCCCGGCACGACCAGCACCTTGACCTCGCCGGGGGCGGCTGGGTTCGAGATCACCTGCGGCGCCTCTTCGAGTGGCACCTGCCTGGAAATCAGCTTGTCGATCTCGATCGCGCCGGACGCGATGAGGTCCGCGGCGCGGCGATGCGTGAAGGGATTGATGAAGGACCCGAGGACCTTCAACTCCCGGAACAGCACGTCGAAAGGCTCGAAAGCCACCTTCTGCCCCTGCGGCATCACGCCGACGATCACCACCGTGCCTCCGGCCTTGGCAATTCGCATCGACTGCTCGACCGTGTCGCGAACCCCGGCGCATTCCAGCACCACGTCGACGCCGCCCGGTACAAGCCCGGCTTTTCCGGCGATGGCCTCGATGGGATCGACGGCGCTGGGATCGACCGTAGCGGTCGCGCCGAGTTCTTCGGCCAGCGCCCGGCGCGAGGCCTGCCTGGTCGACAGGATGATGATCGCGGCACCGGCAAGCTTCGCCAATTGCACAGTGAGCAGGCCGATGACGCCGCCGCCGAGCACCACCACCGAGCCGCCGGGCCTGATTCCGGCTAGGTCGATGCCATGCAGGCAGCAGGCCAGCGGCTCGCAGAAGGCGCCATGCGTCGGCTTGAGGTTGCCGGGCAGGAGGAAGGCCTGGCCTTGCGGCATCACGACATAATCGGCGAAACCGCCGTCCCGGTGGATGCCGATAGCCCTGAGATTACTGCACAAATTGACGCGGCCGGCCCGGCACTGGCTGCAGCGCCCGCAGGCGATGTTGGGGTCGCCCGTGACCCGATCGCCGACGGCGATGCCGGACACCGCGTCGCCGACCGCCTCGACGATGCCGCAGAATTCGTGGCCGAGCGTGACCGGCGGCGTGCACGGGAATTCGCCATGGAACAGGTGGCGGTCCGTGCCGCAGACGCCGCAGGCTTCGATCCGCACCAGAACATCCTCCGGCCCCGGCTCAGGTTTGTCGACCTCACGAAGGGCGATGCCGCCGATTGCTTCCAGCCGTACGGCTCTCATGACTTGGTCACCTCAGTTGAAACTCGGCGGCTTGGAAAGATCGGGCGCCGGCGCCGCCGGCTTGGCGGGGGCCGTATCGCCGAAATTCGGCGGCTGTGACAAGTCCGGGGTGCCAGGCGCGGCGGGCGCCGAGCCGCCACCGGCGGGCGCCGCGCCATTGTCGGCCGGCGTGCCGAGCGGCGCAAGTCCCGGCATGTCCGGCAGCTTGAGGTCGATCGTGCTCGGCTCGACGGCGGTGCCCTTGTAGCGCATCACCATTTGCGGGAAGGCGATGGTAAGCCCGATCATGATCACCTGGATACAGACGAACGGCACCGCGCCCCAATAGATCTGGCCGGTGGTGACCGGCGCGATCTGTTTGCCGGTGATGCGGTCGAGATAGGGCACGCGCGCCGCGACCGAACGCAGGTAGAACAGCGCGAAGCCGAACGGCGGATGCATGAAGCTGGTCTGCATGTTCACGCCAAGCAGCACGCCGAACCAGATCAGGTCGATGCCGAGCTTGTCGGCGGCGGGCGCCAGCAGCGGCACGATGATGAAGGCGAGCTCGAAGAAGTCGAGGAAGAAGGCGAGCACGAAAACCAGCACGTTGACGCCGATCAGGAAGCCGGTCTCGCCGCCCGGCAGCGAGGTCAAGAGATGCTCGACCCAGATGTGGCCGTTGACGCCGTAGAAGGTGAGCGAGAAGACGCGCGCGCCGATCAGGATGAACAGCACGAAGGCGGAGAGCCGCGTCGTCGAGGCCAGCGCCTGCTTGATGACATCCATCGTCAGCCGCCCCTTGAAGCCCGCCATGATCAGCGCGCCGACGGCGCCCATGGCGCCGCCCTCGGTCGGGGTGGCGATGCCGAGGAAGATGGTGCCCAGCACCAGGAAGATCAGCGCCAGCGGCGGGATCAGCACGATCACCACCTGCTGTGCCAGCTTGGACATCATGTTGATGTGGAGGCGCTGGTCGGCGATCGCCACGATGTAGATGGCGATCACGCCGACGGTGGCGCCAAGGATGTCCGCATTGTCGCCATGCGTCGGCGCGAGGTAACGATAGGCCGCATAGGAAATCGCGCCGGTCACCAGCAGCGCCACGATCAGCGAAATCACGCCGTGGCCGAGCGTGCGGGCCTCGAGCGGCAATGCCGGCATCGAGTTCGGCCGGACGATCGACATGATCAGGATGTAGAGCATGTAGATGCCGGTCAGAACGAGGCCGGGGATCAGCGCGCCCGCATACATGTCGCCCACCGAGCGTCCAAGCTGGTCGGCCAGCACAATCAGCACCAGCGAGGGGGGGATGATCTGGGCCAGTGTGCCGGAAGCCGCGATCACGCCCGAGGCGAGGCGCCGGTCGTAGCCGTAGCGCAGCATGATCGGCAGCGAGATCAGCCCCATGGCGATGACGGAGGCCGCCACCACGCCGGTCGTTGCGGCAAGCAGTGCGCCGACGAAGATCACCGCATAGGCAAGCCCGCCGCGGATCGGGCCGAACAGCTGCCCGACCGTGTCGAGCAGGTCCTCGGCCATGCCGGATCGCTCCAGCACGATTCCCATGAAAGTGAAGAATGGAATGGCCAGCAGCGTGTCGTTCGACATCACCCTTGTGCCGTAGAAATTATCCGGCAGCGCATGCAGCAGAGGCCAGGCGAGGTTGATCGAGCCGCCGGAATAGGGCGACAAGAGCACGCCGATGAAGAAGAACAACAGGCCGTTCGCAGCGAGCGAGAAGGCGACGGGGTAGCCGATCAAAAGGAAGATGATCAGCGAGGCGAACATGATCGGCGCCATGTTCTGCGCGATGAACTCGATCATGAGCGCACCTCGCCGGACAGCGCCTTGGCTTCTTCGGCAAGCGCTTCGGCCTCGAGCTTGGCCTGGTCGTGGGCCGAGACATAGGGAGTGGGATCCTCCATGTCGCCGCGCATGATGGCGATCTTCTTGATGATCTCCGAGACACCCTGGATGGCCAGCAGGAAGAAGCCGACGAGCAGGATGGCCTTGGCCGGCCAGACGATCAGCCCGCCGGCATTGGTCGACATCTCGCCGCTGCGGAAGGACAGCGACACGTAAGGCACGAAGTAGATCACCATCAGCACCACGAAAGGCATCAGGAAGAGGAGATGACCGAGGAGGTCGATCCAGTGCTGCACGCGGCGGGGGAACATGCCGTAGACGATGTCGATGCGGATATGGTCGTTCTGTTTCAGCGTATAGGCGGCGGCCAGCATGAAGGCGGCGCCGAACAGATACCACTGCAGTTCGAGCCAGGCGTTGGAGGAGATGTCGAACACCTTGCGGATGACCGCGTTGCCGGCGCTCACCAGGATCGCAAGCAGGATCAGCCACGAGACCCAGCGGCCGATGAACTCGTTGATGCGGTCGATCGTCGTGGATAGAGCGAGCAGCCCTGCCATGCATTTCCTCCCTCGCGCACCGGCCCCGAGAATCGCGTTCGATTTCGGAAAGCACGATGCATAACTCAAAGTGCTGGCGCCGCGCCCGAGTCCCCCTCCGGTGTCGCGCCGCTTGGCCCAACGGTATGCAGTGCGTGGTCCGGTTGGTCAACATGGCAAAGCACGTGCCGGCGATCCAGGCGGCGAGCAACGGTAAAAACCGGTCACCTCACGGCGCGTCATGCAACCAAAGTCTGATGGGTTTCAGGCGACCTTGGCCTGGTCGCGGCCGGCGCCGATCAGCACCAGCATGGCGACGAGAAAGAGGTATATCCAGCCGTCGCGCCATTCGAGCGGGAAATAACCGGCCCACAGCGATTCGGCCATGCCGAAGGCCGCGGCACCGAGAGCAGCCTTGAGCGGCGACATGTAGCCGCCGACCGCCGTCACGAACAGGATCTTGAGGCCGTAGACGAGGCCCGTGCCGAAGCTGATGTTGCCGTAGTAGATGCCGGCGAGCATGCCGGCAAAAGCCGCGCAGAAGCCGCCATAGAGCACCGCGCGGCGGAACACCGCGGTGACGTCGATGCCGCACATCGCGGCCGCCTTCGGGTCGTCGGACACGGCCCGCCAGGCCCGTCCGAAGCGCGAATGCGAAAACAGCCAGGCGGCCACTGCCACCATCGCCATCACCGCCGCGCAATCCAAGAGCTGGATAACGGTGAGCGTCACCTTGAAGCCGGCACCCTGCGCGAAGACGACGGGTTGGGCGAGCATCGGCGGCAGCCAGAGATCATGCGTGTCGGCGGCGATGCGGCTTGCTTCCGACAGGAACAGCAAGATGCCGAGCGTCGTCACCACGATCGCATTAGGCGACCGGTCCGCCAGCCTCTTGAACACGCTGCGCGACAGCACCTGGCTGATCAGCACCGAATAGAGCAGGGCAGCAACGATACCTAGCGCGACCGAGGCAAACAGCGTCAGCCACAGCGCCTGATAGCCGAAGGCGGCGGTCAGGATCATGGTGTGGCCGCAAAAGGCAAACAGCGCGCCATAGGCAAGGTTGGTGCGGTGCAGGATGCCGTTGGTCAGCACGTAGCCGAAGGCGAGCAGCGCATAGAGCGCGCCCGAATGCAGCCCGTTCAGCACCTGCTGATAGAAATAGAGCATGGAGCATCCCTAGGGCCGCGCGAACTGGCCCCCGTTTCGAGCGTTGCATCCGAAATCTAACTTGTCAAATACGTTTTATCGGTTAGATTTGCGGCATGACGGTATCCTGGACCCCGCACCGCTTCACCGGCGGCATCCTCGCGCTCGACACGGCGAACACGGTCGTCCTGCGCAACGATCCGGAAAAGACCTTCGACCGTTTCGCTGATCCGGCCGAGATCGCCCGCTTCGCCGAGGCGGCGAGCGGCTTTCGCGCCGCCGAGCTTGGCGGCCGGCGGCTGGAGGCGCCTGAACCGGGCGGCATCGCCGCGGTCGTGCTGTCGATCCGCGAGGCGACGGACCGCCTGTTCCGCCATGCCGTAGCGAAAGGCGCGATCGCCGCCGGCCATCTGCCGGATTTCCTGACCGCCTGCGCCAACGGCCTCTCCGGCAGCAGCACCGAGATCGGCGCGCCGGGCAGGCCCTTTGGCGATCCGGCGACGCCGATCGCTTTCGAGGCGGCTTTGGCCGTCTCGGCGCTTTCGCTGCTGCGCGACGACACCGTTGCCAGGCTCAGGATCTGTCCGAACTGCAGCTGGCTCTTTCTGGACCGCAGCCGCAACTCAAGCCGCCTCTGGTGCGACATGGCCGTCTGCGGCAACCGCCAGAAAGCGAACCGCTATTATCGCCGCCGCACGGCGGCCAGGGAGGCCACCAATGCTTAGAAAATTCCGTTCGATCGCTCTCGGCGCGGCCCTGATCGCCGCGACGGCGCTCGGCGCCTGCCGCGACACCGGCAAGGAGCAGCTCTTCGCCATTTCCGGCAAGCTGTTCGAGTTCAACTACCGGCTTGGCATCGCCACCTATGTCATCACGCTGAGACCGCTGCGGCCGATGGGCGAGGGACAGATTGCGGTGGTGAATTTCCAGAATCCGGCCGGCGGCGACCCGCTCATCGTCAACCAGAAGATCTGGCCGAAGCTCCCGCATATCACCTTGACCAGCCCGCCGCTCACCTGCGTGGTCAAGGACAAGCCCTATTCCGTGACGATCCGCATCGAGGATTCGAGCGGCACGTTGCTTCAAAGGCTCGAGACGACGATGACCTCCTCGGCGGACCAGACCATGCTGCCGGACCGGCCGCTGGTGATCGGGCCGAAATACGAGCTCAACCCGGACCTTGCCGGCCATCCCGACGGCAAGCTGCCGGATGCGCCCAAGCCGGATTGCTCGAAGGCGGCGTGAGGCCCGTTGACCGGTCGAAATTTTCGTGCGCTGCAAAGCGTTTAGCGTGCGATTGAATGCGGCGACCGCTTCCAGCGGGACCGTTTGTTGCGTGCGCTCTGGTCGCTGCGATTTCGTTTGACCTGTCCCGCAAGGGAAGAAAGACTGCGGCCTCTCACTCCGACGTTGGCCGCCGATCCGCGGCGCGCCTCCGCAGAGGACATGCCTGATGACGCTGCATGACGTCGCGCTCGACGACAAGTTCGACCTTGGCAAGGAGCGCGTTTTCCTGTCCGGGGCGCAAGCCGTCGTGCGCATGCTTTTGATGCAGCGCGAGCGCGACCGCCGCGCCGGCCTCAACACCGCAGGCTTCGTCTCCGGCTATCGCGGCTCGCCGCTGGGCGGCCTCGACATGCAGCTGTGGAAGGCGAAGCGGCAGCTTGCGCAGGCCGACATCGTCTTTCAGCCGGGCCTCAACGAAGAGCTCGCCGCCACCGCGTGCTGGGGCTCGCAGCAGACCGAGCTGCTCGGCGAAGGCACCCATGACGGCGTCTTTGCCGTCTGGTACGGCAAGGGGCCGGGCGTCGACCGCTCCGGCGACGTTTTCCGCCACGCCAATCTCGCCGGCTCGTCGAAAAATGGCGGCGTTCTCGCCCTGATGGGCGACGACCACATGGCCGAATCCTCGACCAACGCGCACGCGACCGAATTCCTGTTCGTCGACACCATGGTGCCGATCCTCAACCCCGCCGGCGTCCAGGAGATCATAGACTACGGTCTCCTTGGCTTCGCCATGTCGCGTTTCGCCGGCACCTGGGCGGCGATCAAATGCGTCAAGGACAACATCGAATCGACCGCTTCGGTCGACGCCTCGATCGAGCGGCTGAACATCGTCATTCCTGATTTCGACATGCCGCCGGGCGGCCTCAACATCCGCCACGAGATCGACATGCTCGGCCAGGAGGAGCGCCTGCATGAGCACAAGCGCGCCGCCGCTTCCGCCTTCATCCAGGCCAACGGGCTCAATCGGACCGTCTATTCGGGCGGCAGCAACCCGAAGCTCGGCATCATCACCATAGGCAAGAGCTATCTCGACGTCCGCCAGGCGCTGGAGGATATCGGCATCGACGAAAATGCGGCCAATCGCATAGGCATCCGCCTGTTCAAGGTCGGCTGCCCCTGGCCGCTCGATTATCAGCATATCGCCGACTTCGCCCGCGGCCTCGACACCATCGTCGTCGTCGAGGAGAAGCGCTCGTTGATCGAGGTCCAGTTGCGCGAGAACCTCTACGGTTCCGCTATTCAGCCTGCCATCGTCGGCAAGAAGGACGAGCGCGGGGACTGGCTGTTTCCGGCCAAGGGCGCGCTCGACCCGAACGAGATCGCGATCGCGCTCGGCGAGCGTATCTTGCGCACCATCGGCCCCTTGGAGGAGATCGCGGCGCGCGTGGCGAAGCTGCGCCAGTTCCAGGCGATGCTCGCCGATACCGTCGACATCGGTTCGCGCACGCCGTTTTTCTGCTCGGGCTGCCCGCACAATTCCTCGACCAAGGTGCCGGAGGGCTCGCTTGCCGCCGCCGGCATCGGCTGCCACTTCATGGCGCTGTGGATGGACCGGAACACGGTCGGCTTCACCGCCATGGGCGGCGAGGGCGCGCAATGGGTCGGCCAGGCGCCGTTCTCCAAGCGCGGCCATATCTTCCAGAATCTCGGCGACGGCACCTACAACCACTCCGGCGCGCTGGCGATCCGCTTTGCGCTCTCCTCAGGCGCCAACATCACCTACAAGATCCTCTACAATGACGCAGTCGCCATGACCGGCGGCCAGCCGCACGAAGGTGGCCTCACCGTCGATATGATCGCCAGACAGGTGCGCGCCGAGGGCGTCGAGCGCATCGCCGTCGTCACCGACGAGCCGGCTAAATATGCCGGCAAGGCCGATTTCCCGCCCGGCGCCACGATCCATCACCGCGACGACCTCGACCTCGTCCAGCGCGAGCTGCGCGAGGTCAAGGGCGTGTCGGTGCTTCTCTATGACCAGACCTGCGCCGCGGAAAAGCGCCGGCGCCGCAAGCGCGGCACCTTCCCCGATCCCGACAAGCGCGTCTTCATCAACGAACTGGTCTGCGAAGGCTGCGGCGATTGCGGCGTGCAGTCGAACTGCGTCTCGATCCAGCCGGTCGAGACCGAATTCGGCCGCAAGCGCCGGATCGACCAGTCGAGCTGCAACAAGGATTTTTCCTGCCTCAACGGCTTCTGCCCCTCTTTCGTGACGGTGCATGGCGGCAAGATCAGGAAGGCCGAGGGGATTGCCGGCAAGAGCGATCCGCTCGAAGGCGTGCCGTCACCCGGCGAATTTCCACTCGGATCTCAGGGCTGGGCGGCGATCATCGACGGCGTCGGCGGCACCGGCGTCGTCACCATCGGCGCGGTGCTGGGCATGGCTGCCCATATCGAGGGCAAGGGCTGCGGCATGATCGACATGGCGGGCCTTGCCCAGAAGGGCGGCTCGGTCTTCACCCATGTCCGCATCGCCCCGACGCCCGAGGACATCCACGCCATCCGCGTTTCCGCTGGCAAGGCCGATCTTGTGCTTGGCTGCGACCTCGTCGTCTCCGGCGCCAAAAAGGTGCTCGCCGCGGTGCGAGAGGGCCATACCATGTTCCTCGCCAACACCGCCGAGATCATGCCCGGCGAATTCACCCGTTCCGCCGATTTTTCGCTGCCGGTCGAGCGGCTGAAGAAGGCGATCCGTGCCGCCGCCGGCGACGACAAGGCCCACTTCTTCGATGCCACCCGCACGGCGACCGCGCTGTTCGGCAATTCGCTCGGCGCCAACATGTTCATGCTCGGCTTCGCCTTCCAGCATGGCGGGCTGCCGCTCTCGGCCGAAGCCGTTGAAAAAGCGATAGAATTGAACGGCGAAGCGGTGGTGATGAACATCGCCGCCTTCCGCTGGGGCCGTCGCGCCGCGCACCAGCCGGATTTCGTGCGCGGCCTGGTCGGTCGTACCGGCAAGCCGGCGTCGACACCCGAAACGCTCGACGACATTGTCGCCCGGCGGGTGGCTTTCCTCACCGCCTACCAGAACGCCGCCTATGGCAAGCGCTATTCCAACAGGATCGCGGCCCTGCGCGCAGCCGAGGCGAGAGCGGTTCCCGGCTCAACGGCCGTCACCGAGGCGGCCGCGAAAAACCTCTTCAAGCTGATGGCGATCAAGGACGAGTACGAGGTGGCCCGGCTTTACACCGACGACAGCTTCGCCGCCGATCTCGCAAGGCAGTTCCAAAGCTACGAAAAGCTGGAATTTCACCTCGCGCCGCCGATCCTCGGGCGGCGCGGCAATGACGGCAAGCCGAGGAAATCGAGTTTCGGCCCGTGGATGATGAAGGCATTTCGCCTGCTTGCTGTCATGAGAGGCCTGCGCGGCACCGCGTTCGACCTGTTCGGCCATACCGCCGAACGGCGCGCCGAGCGGCAACTGCTTGCGCAATACGAGGCCGATCTCGATCTGATCGCCGCAGCGCTTGCGCCGGGCAAGGTCGAGGCCGCCGCCGCTCTGGCCTCCGTTCCGGCGCTCATCCGCGGCTATGGCCATGTCCGGCAGGCCAGCGCCGCCAAGGCGTCCGAAGAGCGCTCCAGGCTGCTGCAGCGGCTGACCGAGGCCGCTCCGGTGCCCGTTCTCAGCGCTGCCGAGTGATTGCGCCAGACCAATCCCGAAGTTTTCGTCGGTCGGCCTAAAGTGCCTCGCGTCGAAATGGATCCAGGCGAGGCGCTTTAGGCCTTTGTTCGATGCAGGTCGTTCTCCCAAAAACCGCTGCGCACTTGTGGGCGACATGCGTTAGGTCCTTTGCGCCCTTGGCGGGCAGACCAAAGCCGCTGCTCAAGGCGGTTCTGTTCTAAGCCTTTCTTAAGGCGGTTGTGTCATGACAAGGCTTAGCGTTGGGCCGACCCTATGGGCAAAACAAAGACCGAAAGCATCCCCGCGGATGTTTATATCCAATTTGTGCGGTCGTTGTTCGACAACGCGCACATGTTGTTGATCGGTGGCGCGTGCTACTGGATCCTCGGATTCATGATCTATCTGCGCACCCACAATCCCCTGTTCCTGGCGTTTTCTTTTGCCCTGCTTTCCGTCAGCCTTATCCGTTACTTCGGCATTCGCGGCTTCCTGAGGACAGGCGGCGCGATTGCCGATGTCGAACACGCGCAGCGGTTGGAGCGCAGCTACATCCTGAAGGGCTGCCTTCAGGGTCTCGGATTGGGCGCGCTGTGTTTCGTGTCGATCTACATATATCCCGAACCGTTCGCCGAGCTGGCGGCAATGTCGCTGACGCTGGCGACCCTGGTCACCGTTGTCGCCCGCAACTATGGGTCGCCGCGCATGGTGCGGATTTTTTCCGTGACCTTCATCGGTCCGGCGGCTCTCGCGCTCCTGCTGCGCATGGACGCGCCCTCCGTCGTCCTCGGCCTGATGATCATCCCGATGACGTTCATCACCATCACCGGCGCCGATCATGTCCGCAACGTGCTGTTCTCGGCGGTCATCGGCCACAAGCAGGCGAGAAACCTGACGCGCAGGTTCGACCGCGCGCTCAACACGATGTCGCACGGCCTGGTCATGCTCGGCCCCGACGGGCGCGTCGCCGTCGCCAATGCCGAGGCCGCCCATCTGATGTCGCTGAAATCGGCCGACGCGCTGCTCGGGCGCTCGATCCACGGCCTTCTGATGCGCGGCGTCGCTGGCGGCATGCTGGCACCGAAGGATTGCCGCTACATCGAGGCGCAGCTGACGCGCGCCTTGCGCGAGGGCCGGGACCGCAAGGTGCTCGTGTCGCTCGCCAATGGCCAGCACTACGAGTTCTCCGCGCGCGAAGGCAGCCAGGAACTCGGCGTCATCACCTTCGAGGACGTCACGGCCCGCGTCGAGGCGGAGGAAAAGATCCGTTTCATGGCGCGCTACGACAACCTCACCGGCCTGCCGAACCGTGCCTATTTTCACGAGCTGGTCGGCGAGGCCATGGCGTCCGGCGACCGCGACCGGCTCTGCGGCCTGGCGGTGCTCGACCTTGATGATTTCAAGAGCGTCAACGACACGCTCGGCCACCCGGTCGGCGACGGTTTGATCTACGCCGTAGCCGAGCGGCTGGCAGCGGTCGCCGGGCCGGGCATCAATGTCAGCCGCTTCGGCGGCGACGAATTCATGATCTATTTCGACCGCATCGAGGATGAGAGCCATCTCAGCAGCCTGCTCGACGAGATCTTCGCCGGCCTGCAGGGCGAAGTCGACGTCGCCGGTCACGGCCTGCGCATCCAGACCAGCGGCGGCGCGGTGTTGTCCGTGGTCAAGGACACCGACGTTGACGGCATGATCGTCAAGGCGGACCTCGCGCTCTACAAAGCCAAGGAGCTCGGCAAAAACAGCTGGCGGCTGTTCGAGGCATCGATGGACGCCGCCTTCCGCAATCGCCAGCTGATGAAGGCCGATCTGCGCAGCGCCGTGCAAGCCAAGGAGTTGCGCGTCGTCTACCAGCCGATCGTGTCGATGAGCACCATGCGCATCGCCAGCTGCGAGGCGCTATGCCGCTGGGATCATCCCGATCTCGGCCCGATTTCGCCGGGCGTCTTCATTCCGCTGGCCGAGGAGATGGGCATCATCTCCGAGATCAGCTCTTTCGTGCTGCAGGCGGCCTGCGCCGAATGCGCCAAATGGCCGGCCCAGACCAGCGTTTCGATCAACCTGTCGGCCAAGGACTTCCGCAACCGCGACGTCGTGCAGAAGGTGCGTGATGCGCTGGCGGCGTCGGGCCTTGCGCCGCACCGGCTCGAGATCGAGGTGACGGAGACTGCCCTGCTCGACGACAAATCACTGACCCGCGAGCTGATCGAAGAGCTGAAAGCGCTGGGCGTCCGCATCGCGCTCGACGACTTCGGCACCGGCTATTCCAGCCTCAGCTACCTGCACAAGCTGCCGCTCGACAAGATCAAGATTGACCGCTCCTTCCTGATCGACGTGACCCAGAGCCCCCAGTCGCTCGATCTTCTGAAGGGTATCGTCGGCTTGACCCGGACGCTGGGCCTGGTCGTCACGATCGAAGGGGTGGAGACTTTCGAGCAGCTGAAGATATTGGTGCGTTCGGTCAAGCCGGACCTCGTGCAAGGCTTCCTGTTCGGCGCCGCGCTCAGCGCGTCCGGCATCGAGACGATGTCGAACGTCACCTGGCCGTTCGCCGCGGACCTGCGCCTCGCCCCCAGACGGTCGGCCAGGTAGGGAATTTCATCATTCAGGATTGAGAATGCGCGTTGCTTTGGCTACGCAGCCATTTTCGCCAAATCGGAAGGTTTTCACCCGAGTTTTTCAGGTTCAAAAGCTCGCAGTTGTTTTCTCTAAGCAATTCAATACAGCCGAGTATTTTGGCCAGATGTCCTATATTGCTGTCAGCTGCGGCGGCCCAGTCCTATCAGTTCTGGCAGCTGTGTACTCTTTGATATCGGATGCGAGCCAAGGTCAGGGCGCCAGGTCAACTTTTCCATGCAACCTTTCCGGCGCATTGTTAAGGTTAACGGAAGGTAAACCAGCAGTATCGAATTTTCGGCTTGTGTCTCATTTTGACTCGAATAGCCTGTTTACAGGCGGATACGAGGACTTGAGGATGGATGCTGCAAGAAACGATGCGCAGGCTGACGCCGGCGCAAATGCTGGCTCGGCGCTGAATCGTTCGATCATGCAATTGCTGGAGCATGTCGATTATCGTCTGATCACGGGGGGCGAGGATCTGGAGGCGATCTACCGCCTTCGCTATCAGTCCTACCTGCGCTCAGGCATGTGCGGCCCGATCGCCAGCGGGATGTTCGAGGATCGCTGGGACAACCTGCCGAATTCCTACCGGTTCGGCGTCTATTTCGATGGCCACTTGGTCAGCACGCTGCGGCTCCATTACATTTCCCGCGAGCACCCCTATTCGCCCTCTGTCGACGCCTATCCGGAAATCTTGGCCGAGCGGCTTGCCCGCGGAGAAACCTTCATAGACGGAACCCGGTTCGCAACCGACGCGGATAGCGCGCCCGCGCCCGGAGTCCTGCCTTTCCTGACGCTGAGGCTCGGCATGGTGGCTTCCAGCTATTTTGGCCAGACGGCCGTGCTGACGCCGGTCAAGGTCGAACATTCCGCCTACTACGCCCGCATCTTCCATGCCGTGCAGCGGACAGAAGGCAAGGTGTTTCCGGGTGTCCTTGCGCCGATCGCCTTGTTCGAGATCCCCTGTGGTGAAAACTTGCGCCAGACGCTCGACCGCTTCCCTTTCTTCAAGTCGACGCCGGTGGAGCAGCGGATGATGTTCGCCAATCCGGCCATCAACCGGCTCACCCCGCTGTCGATCGTACCGACGGCCAAATACTATCGCGATGCCGCCTGAACGGGCGTCCTTCCGCGCCTCGTGAACCTTCCCCGCCGCTCCCGCGTTACGAGTACCGGCGTCACTGATCATCGGCGGCGCCGCATTCTTGCCCCAGGCTTGTCGCCGGCTCAAATCGGGTTTTTCACGGGAAGGAGTACGATTATTATGACCATCCACTCGCTTGCGCTCACGCCCCTGATCTCGCTGATCGCCGGCATATTGATCCTGGTGATGCCGCGCCTGCTCAATTACATCGTCGCGCTCTATCTGATCGTGGTCGGCCTGCTCGGCCTGTTTCCGCACCTCGCCGCCTAATGCATCTCGCCCGGAACCGTGCAGCGGTTCTGGGCAACGGCACCCATCAAAAAGAGTTTTGAAGCGTCTCGCCTGAATCCGATTCAGCGCGACGCGCTTTAAAGGCCTACGACGCCCCTCGCCACGGCGATGGCCTCCCATCGCAATTTTAGCTTCCGCCCATTTCAACATTCGTTTGAGGCTGTTGTCGCCGGCCGTGCGGCAATAGCGCCATTGCTCTTGCTCGGGCTTTTCGCTATGTGCCTCGAAGGCATTTTCGAAGGGGTATTCCTATGGCTGATCACACGCCGACCGGTCCTGTCGAACTGGGCGCGCAGATGGACTATGCCGAGCATGATCGCACCTACAACGCATTTCTCACGCTCGCCAAATACGGCTCGCTCGTCTGCGCTGCCATTCTGCTGGCCATGGCCTTCGGCTTCTTCGCGGGCGGCTTCTTCTCGGCGACCATCCTGTTCATCGTGATCATGGCCGTCGGCTATTTCATTCTGCGGTAGACTTTCCAAGCCATTGCGTTCGACGTTTCGCCGGAGGTCCCGGCCGACGCCTTGCGCAGCAAGGTTCCAGCCGAAAGGATCATGCGGTGGGGCAGACGGTATTCATCCCTCGTGAGCTTGACGCGAACGAGCCGAGAGTCGCGGCCTCGCCCGAGACGGTGAAAAGGCTGGCCGGCCTGGGCTTCGAGGTGATCGTCGAGAGGGGCGCCGGCCTGGGCTCGCGCATCACCGATCAGGAATTTGCCACCGCCGGCGGCACGATTGGAACTGCCGGGGACGCCAAGAACGCCGATGTGGTGCTGAAGGTGCGCCGGCCGACCGATGCCGAGCTCAAGGGCTACAAATCGGGCGCGGCCGTCATCGCCATCATGGATCCTTACGGCAACGATGCGGCGCTTGCCGCGATGGCCAGTGCCGGCATCACCGCCTTCTCGATGGAGTTCATGCCGCGCATCACCCGCGCGCAGGTGATGGACGTACTCTCCTCGCAGGCCAATCTGGCCGGCTACCAGGCGGTGGTCGATGCGGCGGCCGAATATGACCGCGCGCTGCCGATGATGATGACGGCGGCGGGCACGGTGCCGGCAGCAAAAACCTTCATCATGGGTGTCGGCGTCGCCGGTCTGCAGGCGATCGCCACCGCGCGCCGTCTCGGCGCCGTCGTCACCGCCACCGACGTGCGTCCGGCGGTGAAGGAGCAGGTGCAGTCGCTCGGCGCAAAGTTCCTGGCGGTCGAGGACGAGGAGTTCAAGGCGGCGGAGACCGCCGGCGGCTACGCCAAGGAAATGTCGAAGGAATATCAGGCCAAGCAGGCGGCACTGACCGCAGAGCACATCGCCAAGCAGGATATCGTCATCACCACGGCGCTGATCCCCGGCCGTCCGGCGCCGAAGCTGGTGTCGGCCGCCATGGTCGCTTCGATGAAGCCGGGTTCGGTGATCGTCGACCTCGCCGTCGAGCGCGGCGGCAATGTCGAAGGCGCGGTGCCCGGCAGGGTCGTGACGACGGAAAACGGCGTCAAGATCGTCGGCCATCTCAATGTGCCCGGTCGTGTCGCTGCATCCGCTTCGCTTCTCTACGCCAAGAACCTCTACGCCTTCCTCGAGACGATGGTCGACAAGGCGACGAAGACCCTTGCCATCAAGCGCGATGACGAGTTGGTCAAGGCGACGATGCTGACCGATGCCGGCCAAGTCGTGCACCCCAGTTTCGCCAAGGCCGCCGAGACGCCGCGCACCGAGCCGGCTGCGATCCCGGCCACCGTCCTGGTCGCGGATGCCGCCGACAAGAAACCGGTGCCCAGGAAGAGGGCCGCAGCCAAGTCACCCTCGCCTAAGCCAGAAGGGACCGCGTGATGGAACAGCTGCAGAAAGCCCTCGACCAGCTCGATCAGGCGACGGCTGCCGTACGCCTCGCGGTGCAGGATCTCGCCAATGCGCCCGCCGGCGCCGAGGCTGCCGGCAACGCGGCGCACGCGCTCTCGGGCGGCGCCATCGATCCCTTTGTCTTCCGCTTCGCCATCTTCGTGCTGGCGATCTTCGTCGGCTATTATGTCGTCTGGTCGGTGACGCCGGCGCTGCACACGCCGCTGATGGCCGTCACCAACGCCATCTCCTCGGTCATCGTCGTCGGCGCGCTGCTCGCCGTCGGCATCGCGGCCTCCGGCCTTGCCGCGGGCTTCGGCTTCATCGCCCTGGTGCTGGTGTCGGTCAACATCTTCGGCGGCTTCCTCGTCACTCAGCGCATGCTCGCCATGTACAAGAAGAAGGAAAAGTGACGTGACCGTCAATCTCGCTTCCTTCCTCTATCTGGTCTCCGGCATCCTGTTCATCCTGGCGCTGCGCGGCCTGTCGCATCCGACCACCAGCCGACAGGGCAATCTCTACGGCATGATCGGCATGGGCATTGCCATCGCCACCACGCTGGCACTGGCGCTGCCCTCGGCCGGCCGCTTCGGCCTGATCGTGCTGGGGCTTGCCATCGGCGGCGGCGTCGGCGCCTATGTGGCGCGCCGCATCGCCATGACCTCGATGCCGCAGCTGGTCGCCGCCTTCCACTCGCTCGTCGGTTTCGCTGCCGTCATGGTGGCGGCGGCCGCCATCTACGCGCCGGAAAGCTTCGGCATCGGCACGGCCGGCGACATCCATGCCCAGGCGCTCATCGAGATGAGCCTCGGCGTCGCCATCGGCGCCATCGCCTTCACCGGCTCGGTCATCGCCTTCCTCAAGCTCGACGGCCGCATGTCCGGCAAGCCGATCATGATCGGCGGCCGCCACCTGATCAACATCGCGCTTGGCGTAGCCCTCGTGGTTATGATCGTGCTGCTCGTCACCACCGAATCCAAGCTCATCTTCTGGCTGATCGTCGCCGCCTCGCTGGTGCTCGGCGTGCTTCTGATCATCCCGATCGGCGGCGCCGACATGCCGGTCGTGGTGTCGATGCTGAATTCCTATTCCGGTTGGGCGGCGGCGGCGCTCGGCTTCACGCTCGGCAATCTGGCGCTGATCATCACCGGTGCGCTGGTCGGCTCTTCCGGTGCGATCCTGTCCTACATCATGTGCAAGGGCATGAACCGCTCCTTCATCTCCGTCATCCTCGGCGGCTTCGGCGGCGAGACGGCTGCGGCTGCCGACGACGGGATCGAGCGCACCGTCAAGCAGGGCTCGGCCGACGACGCCGCCTATCTGATGATGAACGCGCAGAAGGTCATCATCGTGCCGGGCTATGGCATGGCGGTGGCCCAGGCCCAGCACGCGCTGCGCGAGATGGCCGACAAGCTCAAGGCCAATGGCGTCGAGGTAAAATACGCCATCCATCCGGTCGCCGGCCGCATGCCCGGCCACATGAACGTGCTGCTCGCCGAGGCCAATGTGCCCTATGACGAGGTGTTCGAGTTGGAGGATATCAACTCCGAATTCGCGCAGGCCGATGTCGCCTATGTCATCGGCGCCAACGACGTCACCAACCCGTCCGCGCGAGATGACAAGAGCAGCCCGATCTACGGCATGCCGATCCTCGACGTCGACAAGGCCCGCACCTGTCTCTTCGTCAAGCGCTCGCTGGGTTCGGGCTATGCCGGCATCGACAACACGCTGTTCTATAAGGACGGCACCATGATGCTGCTCGGCGACGCCAAGAAGATGACCGAGGAAATCGTCAAGGCTTTCGATCACTGATCCGGCTCGCCATCTCAAAGACCGAAAAGCCCGGCCGTGAGCCGGGCTTTGTCTTTCAATCACCGGATGGTTCAGTCTAGCCTTTGGACAGGAAAAGCGCCTCGTCTTCGTCGCGCTGCTTGCCGCCGAGAGCTGCGGCAGCGCTGGCGATGAATGCGCCGATGACCAACGCCAAGGCGCCGATCAGGGCAAATGAGGCCGTTGCCTTCCTGGCCGTGTCTGCCGCCTGCTTGGCCTTGGTCTTAGCCTCCTCCACCTTTGCAAGCACCGCATCGACACGGGCCTTTGCGTCAGCTTCCGGAAGGCCTGTGCGGGCAGTCACAAGCTGCGCCAGGTAGGTCTTGTCGTCGGCCGACACCTCACCGGCGGCGGCACTTGCGACCAGGATGCGAGACGCTTGCGCCGTGGTCGCCGCGTCGTTTTGCGGATTGGCGGCTGCAAGCTTGCTCGCATCCGCCGGACGGAACAGCGTGTCGACGAAATAGGATGTCGCATTGTCAACCGAGGCGCCGTTGGCGTTTGCCGACGCGCCTGCCGAGGCACCCATCGCGGCGCCCGACGCGACAGTGGATGCCGCCTGCACGCCCGTCCCCACTGCAGCCGACAGGACCGAGCCGAGAACACCGGCGACAAGCAACGTGGCCAGCGCCCAGGCAAGGAAGCCGTGGGTGGTGTCGCGGAAATAGACCTCGTCAGTGTGGACGCCAACCCATTTGGTCCGCAACCGCCCGGCAAGATAACCGCCTAGGCCCGCCGACAGCCATTGTACGACGATCAACCAGGCGCCGGTGGTAGCCGCGAAGGTGGTGACCGAAGGATTCGACGCGGACCAGGGCGAAACCATCGTCAGCCCGAGTCCTGAGCCGAGCAAGGTGAGGATGAGAGTCAAAGCCGAGGCTGCGAAAGCGCCAGCGATGATCGGCCCCCAACTGACGGCGGTGGCGGAGGATTCTAGCGTACCGGGAGCCTCGGTTGCCGATAGGGTGGGCTGCATCGAAGCCTCCTAGCGGGCAAAAAGCATAATGAGAATGATGATCGGAATCGGAACCCCGAGCAACCAGAGCAAGATACCGCGGCCCATCGAAACCTCCTGAAACAAGTTGTGATCGATCTGTCACAATGTTTCAGGAGACCTTCTGTTCCGGTCGGATCACCCCATCCGCCACGGACGGCGGACCGACGGCAGGCTGAGAGGGCCGATTGGCACGGTCCTCAAATATCCAGATTGGCCACCGACAGCGCATTGTCCTGGATGAACTCGCGCCGCGGCTCCACCTCGTCGCCCATCAGCCGTGAGAACAAGCTGTCGGCGTCGGTCGCGTCGGCCACCTTGACCTGAAGCAGCGAGCGCACATTCGGATCCAGCGTGGTTTCCCAGAGCTGTTCGGCGTTCATCTCGCCAAGGCCCTTGTAGCGCTGCATGGTCAGTCCCTTGCGGCCCGCCGCGAACACCGCGTTGAGCAGCGCCAGCGGTCCGGAAAGGAGCTCGGAAGTCTCCTTGCGGCGCAGCGTCGGCTGCTCGCCATAGACTTCCGCCAGACGCGCTGCATAGCGGTCCAGCTGGCGCGCATCGGCCGAATTGATCAGCCCGGCATCGAGCTGGACCGCGTCCTTGACGCCGCGCACGGTGCGTTCGAAGACATAGCCGCCCGACCCGTCATTGGAGGTCGACAGCCGTCCGCTCCAGCCGCGCTCGGTCTCCTCGGCGATCATGTCGAGCCGCCTGGCGACGTGTTCGGCCATGGCGGTGGCGCGGCCGAGATCGGCGAGCACGTCGGCGTTGAGCGCGCCGGCGATCGCCGCCTGCTCGACGACACTGCGGTTGTAGCGCGTGTGCAGCCCGTTGATCAGGTGCCGCACCGCCAACGCGTCGTCGACCGCGCTGCGCAGGTCCTGTCCGGTCCGCACCTCGCCGGAGGCGAGCGTCAGTGAAGCCTCTTCCAGCCCGGACTCGATCAGATATTCCTCATAGGCGCTTTCGTCCTTGAGATATTGCGAGCTCTTGCCTCGCGTCACTTTGTAGAGCGGCGGCTGGGCGATGTAGAGATGGCCGCGCTCGATCAGCTCCGGCATCTGCCGGAAGAAGAAGGTGAGCAGCAGCGTGCGGATATGGGCGCCGTCGACGTCGGCGTCCGTCATCAGGATGATCTTGTGGTAGCGCAGCTTGTCGGCGTTGAACTCGTCCTTGCCGATCGAGGTGCCGAGCGCCGTGATCAGCGTGCCGATCATGTCGGAGCTGAGCATGCGGTCGAAGCGCGCCCGCTCGACATTCAGGATCTTGCCCCGCAGCGGCAGGATCGCCTGGTTCTGGCGCGAGCGCCCGCCCTTGGCCGAGCCGCCGGCCGAGTCGCCCTCGACGATGAAGATTTCCGATTTCGCGGGATCGCGCTCTTGGCAGTCGGCAAGCTTGCCGGGCAGCGAGGTGACGCCGAGCGTGCTCTTGCGGGTTATATCGCGCGCCTTGCGCGCGGCTTCGCGCGCGGCGGCCGCCTGGATCACCTTCTCCACCACCACCTTGCCTTCGGTTGGATGCTCTTCCAGCCAGGTGCCCAGCGCCTCGTTGACCAGGCTTTCCACCACCGGCCGGACTTCCGAGGAGACCAGCTTGTCCTTGGTCTGCGAGGAGAATTTCGGATCCGGAACCTTGACCGACAGAACGGCCGTCAGGCCTTCGCGGCAGTCGTCGCCGGTGAGCGAAACTTTTTCCTTCTTGGTCTGGCCGGAGGACTCGCCATAGCCGGTGATCTGCCTGGTCAGCGCGGCGCGGAATCCGGCCAGATGCGTGCCGCCGTCGCGCTGCGGGATGTTGTTGGTGAAGGCCAGAACGTTCTCGTGGTAGCTGTCGTTCCACCACATCGCCACCTCGACGGTGATGCCGTCGCGCTCGGCGCGAATGGCGATCGGCTTCTCGATCAGCGGCTTCTTCACCCGGTCGAGATACTTGACGAATTCCTCTAGGCCGCCGTCATAATGCAATTCGTGGCGCACGAGGTCGGCATGGCGCGCGTCGGTCAGCACGATGCGCACGCCGGAATTGAGGAAGGCGAGCTCGCGCAGCCGGTGCTCGAGCGTGTTGTAGTCGAATTCGACCATGGTGAAGGTTTCGGCCGACGGGAAGAAGGTGATCTCGCTGCCGCTGCGGCCTTCATAGGTCCCCGGTCGCTTGTCCTGCTCGTAGGTGCCGGTCACCTTCAGCGGAGCGTCGGCATTGCCGTGCGTGAAGCTCATCTCGAAGATTTCGCCGTTGCGACGGATCTTGAGCTTGAGCCATGCCGAAAGAGCGTTGACCACCGAGACGCCGACGCCGTGCAGGCCGCCCGAAACCTTGTAGGAGTTCTGGTCGAATTTGCCGCCGGCATGCAGCTGGGTCATGATCACTTCGGCCGCCGAGACGCCCTCGCTGGGATGGATATCGGTCGGAATCCCGCGGCCATTGTCGATGACGGTCACCGAGCCGTCGGGGTTGAGCGTCACCGAGACGAGGTCGGCATGCCCGGCCAGCGCCTCGTCGATGGCGTTGTCCACCACCTCATAGACCATGTGATGCAGGCCCGAGCCGTCGTCGGTGTCGCCGATATACATGCCCGGCCGCTTGCGGACAGCATCCAACCCCTTCAAAACCTTGATGGAATCGGCGCCATACTCGGCTTCCGCGCCAATGGCGCTTTCGGTCTGATCGCTCATAAATACCTGTCTGATTGATGTCGCTGATCCGGCGCGGAAAAATGGTCCCGAATCGCGCCGTTTTGATGTCTTAGATATAGGCGCAAATGGCCGTTTTTCCAAGGTTTGCAGGCGTTTTGCCGGCTTGGCGAGCGGCCTTTCGCAGGCCGGGCTCAATGCACCGGGGGAAAGCGGGCTATGCCGGCGCGAACGCCTCGCCCGAGCGCGGCGTTGCAGCAGTCATATCGGGACGTCTGCTATTCTGCCGTGAGGCCGGCGCGCAGTGCCTTCAGTGCCTCGCTCCAGCGGAACAACTCGTCCAGCATGGTCTTTGCACCGCCCAGAACCTGCTCGCTCGGATGATACGCGCCCTCCTTGTCGAGCAAGGTCCTGTAGGAAGGCAGCGCCACGCCTTCCGGAATCGGCATGACGCCGACGGCGGTCAGCAGCGGCTTCAGCGCCTGTGCCGCGCGCAGGCCGCCGGACACCCCGCCATAGCTGAAGATGGCGGCGGGCTTGTAGCGCCACTCCTTGAGCAGATAGTCGACGGCGTTAACAATCGCCGGAGCGGCGAAGTAATTGTATTCCGGCGCCACGAAGACGAAGGCGTCGGCGGCGTCGATCGCCGTCGACCAGGCCTTGGTGTGGTCGTTCTCGTATTTGCGCAGGCGCGGATGATGCGGCTCGTCGAGCAGCGGCAGCTTGAAGGCGGCAATGTCGGCGAGCGCCGGCTCGAACTTGCCGTGCTCGCGCGCGAACCCCTCCAGCCACTCGGCGAAGATCGGTCCGGCGCGTCCCGGTCGCGTGCTGCCGATGATGATGCTCAACTGGTGCTTCACGGGTGGCTCCTCGATTGACGGTATCCGTTGGCGACTAAAGGAACCGGTCACCGTCAACAAGCAGCCATCGAAGGGCGCCGTTCACATTCAGGCGAGGCGGTCTCTCCATGGGCTTTCCGTTCGGTCACATGGACGCCCGCTTTGCCGCGCATTACATTTGCCGTCGTAGCGGAGCATCCGATGGACACAAAGCCCGCCCCCTTCGTGCCGCCTGCGCCGAAGCCGCGCACCCAGCCGCCCTCGACGCTGGAGATGATGCGCATCGTCTACCGCAACCCGCTCGAGCTGTGGGGCGAGCATACCTACAACGAGCCCTGGATCTCGGTGACCGGTATCGGCGGGCCGCTGGTCATCGCCAACGATCCCGGCCTCATCCGCCACGTGCTGGTCGACAACGCCAGGAACTACAAGATGGCGACGGTGCGCCAGCTGATCCTGCGCCCGATCCTGCGAGACGGCTTGCTCACCGCCGAGGGCGAGGTGTGGAAGCGCTCGCGCAAGGCGATGGCGCCGGTGTTCACGCCGCGCCACATCTTCGGTTTCGCCGAGCCGATGCTGAAGCGCACGCTGGAATTCGCCACCCGCTACGAGGCCGGCGGTACGACCGACGTCGCCCGCGACATGACGATGCTCACCTATGACATCCTGGCCGAGACGCTGTTTTCCGGCGAGATCGCCGGCGAGCCCGGCAGCTTCGCCAAGGAGATCGACCGCCTGTTCGAGACCATGGGCCGGGTCGATCCGCTCGACCTGTTGCGCGCCCCGGAATGGCTGCCGCGGCTGACCCGCATCCGCGGCCGCAAGACCATGGCCTATTTCCGCAACATCGTTGCCAACACGGTGAAAATGCGCGAGCAGCGGCTGAAGCGCGATCCCGACGGCGTGCCGCAGGATTTCCTGACGCTACTCCTGAAAGCCGAGGGGCCGGACGGCCTGACCCGCGCCGAAGTCGAGGACAACATCATCACCTTCATCGGCGCCGGGCACGAGACCACGGCGCGCGCGCTCGGCTGGACGATCTACTGTCTCGCCGAAGCGCCTTGGGAGCGCGACAAGGTCGAGCAGGAGATCGATGCGGTGCTGGCGCGCGAGCCCGATCCGACAAGGTGGCTGGACGCCATGCCGCTCACCCGCGCCGCCTTCGAGGAAGCGCTGAGGCTTTATCCGCCAGCGCCCTCGATCAATCGCGAGCCGATCGAGCCGGAGACCTGGAACGGCCTCTATATCCCGAGATACGCCGCCGTGCTGGTGATGCCCTGGGTGGTGCATCGCCATCGCAAGCTATGGGACAGGCCGGACGCCTTCATGCCGGAGCGCTTCCATCCGGAGAACCGCGAACGGATCGACCGCTTCCAGTATCTGCCTTTCGGCGCCGGGCCGCGCGTCTGCATCGGCGCCAGCTTCGCCATGCAGGAGGCGATCATTGCTTTGGCCATCCTGTTGTCGCGCTTCCGTTTCGACGTAACGTCACAAACTCGGCCATGGCCGGTGCAGAAGCTGACCACGCAGCCGCAGGGCGGCCTGCCGATGCAGATTTCCCGCCGCGCCTGATTGGAACGGGTCCCGATCGGGAACAGTCTACCGGTCGGCGATCGGCCGGCGCTGCTGGAACTGGCCGGCGGCGCGGAAGCGCCAGAGATAGCTCGGCAGGATCGCTGCGATCGCCTGCGGCTGGATGCCGAGGCCATTGATCGTTCTGTTCGCCTTGGCGGCGGCTTCGGAGACGACGTTGTGCTCGCGCAGCTGGAGCACCTGGTCCTTGGTCAGCAGCGGATTGGGCAACAGCTGCAGGATCGAGGCTTGGATATTGGCCACCCACCACGGCACCGGCACCAGGAGGCGTCTGCGATCGATAACGGCGAGCAGCTCCTGCATGCATTCCTTGAAGGTCAACACCTGCGGGCCGCCGAGCTCATAGGTCTGGCCACGCTCGACCTTGCCGTCGACCGAGCCTGCCACCGCCTCGGCGACGTCGCCGACATAGATCGGCTGGAATTTCGTCTCCCCGCCGCCGATCAGCGGCAGCACGGGCGAGAAGCGCGCCATGTTGGCGAAGCGGTTGAAGAAGGCGTCCTCGGGTCCGAAATTGATCGAGGGCCGCAAGACGACGGCGTCGGGCACCGTCTCGAACACCGCTTTCTCGCCGAGAGCCTTGGTGCGCGCATATCCCGACGGCGAGTTGAGGTCGGCGCCGAGCGCCGATATATGGGTGAGGCCGGCGCCGACCGATCGCGCGGCCTCGGCGACGGCGCGCGCGCCGAACTCGTGCACGGAGCCGAATTTCTGCCGGCCGCTCTCATGCAGTATGGCGACGAGGTTGACGACGTGGTCGGCGCCCTGCACGGCGCGGTCGACCGACCAGCGCACGCGCACATTGGCCTGCACCGGCTGGATCTGGCCGACATTGCCGAGCGGCTGCACATGGCCGGCAAGGTCGGGTCGCCGGCAGGCGACCCGGATGCGATAGCCGCGCTTGGCGAGCGCGCGAACGACATGACGGCCGACGAATCCCGAGCCGCCGAACACGACGACGAGCTTGGGGGTCTGCAGGATTTCTGTCATGGCTGGCTCCGCGCGCAAAAGCTTGGCTGAGCCGCTTCTTAATCCGTTTCGCGTCAAAGGCAAAGAGCGACCGGAGGTCGCCGCCGCCTTGTTTTTGAGCAATTCCAGGAAAGTGTGGAGCGGTTTTCCTTGCCGAATTGCGTCAGGCTAAAAGCCGCTCAGAACGCCTTGCCGATACGCTTGTCGACCGAATGCCGGTTTCCGCCGCGGATGACGAAGAAGGCGAGGATTGCCGCCCAAAGCAGCGATTTTTCTGCGCCCGAAAAGCCCTGGCCCATGGTGACCCAGTGGAACCATACCGTGACCAGAAGCACGATCAGGCCGGCGAAAGCGGCCGGGCGGGTGACGAGGCCGATGGCAATCAAAATGCCGCCGAAGAATTCGGTGCAGGCGAGCAGCGGCGACCAGAAGACGCCAGGATAGAAGCCCAGACCTTCGACCATTTCCGTGGCGCCAAACGGATTGACGATCTTCTGCGAGCCATGAATGGCGAGGAAGGCCCCGGCGACGGCGCGCAGCAGCGTTTCGGCCGCATTGTTCAGCGTCGCATAGACTCCGCCTAGGGCCGGAACGATAAGCCTTGTTCTGGACGTGTCGGTGCTGGCGAACATGCGGTCTCCTTTTTGCTGATTTGACGGACGCAAAGGCGTCCACTCCGTCAAATAGGATAAACCTGACGAACTTTCGCATGTTTTATTGCCGCAGTGAGAAACAGAAAACCCCGCCGAGGCGGGGTTTTCCGGGCAGTGAGCGCACCGAAACAGGGTCCAACGAGGCGGCCTGACCTGAGACGGTATCAAGGCGGCGTGAAGCAAGCACGCCCGCCCCGGCCCTGGACGCCCGGCGCGACGGCCGCCAATCGCAAGCCGCGACCCAAGCCACCCTTTTGCGGCTTGCGATGTGGGGTGCCGCTGATGGGTCGCTGCCGGGCTAAGAAAGGTTCAAAGCGGCGCGAAGCAAATGCGCGCCTTGTTGCCGGGCGATGCCTCGATCAGGCCGAGTAGCGTTCGGCGAATTCGGAAATGCGCTGCACGACCGCCTTCGGGATATCGACACCGCGCGCCGTCGCCTTTTCAGCGGCCTCTGCCCGGGCACGGCCGGGGATGTGCACGCCGTAGCGCCGCCGCAGCCGGTCGAGCTGGTCCTTCATGCGCTGCTCAAAATCCGGATCGACCAATTTGGGCTCGATAGCGAGCACGAAGAGCCCGGTTCCGGGGCTGTCCGGCCCGCCGGAGAACCAGGGTGCGTCGAGCGACCAGTTGGCGCCGGAAATCCCCGCCGCCAGCACCTCGACCATAAGCGCGATGTTGGCGCCGCGCTGGCCGCCGAAGGCGAGCATCGCGCCCTTCATCGCCGCCGCCGGATCGGTGGTCGGGTTGCCGCTGGCATCGAGTGCCCAGCCCTCGGGGATCTTCCTGCCGTCTTCCGCCGCCTTGCGGATGTTGACGAAGGCGGTGGCGCTCGACGATTGGTCGATCACCAACGGCGGCCCTTCCGCGGCAGGCGCGGCAAAGGACATCGGGTTGGTGCAGTAGACCGGCTTGACCGAGCCCGAGCCTGCAAGCACCGCCGGCCCGTTGGTGGCGGCGAACGAGACCAGCCCCTGCGCTGCCAGCCGTCCGGTGAAATAGCCGAGCGCGCCGCAGGTATAGGCGTTCCTTTGCGAGAAGATGGCGACGCCGAACAGCCTCGCCGCCTTGACGAGGTCATCGATAGTGCGGTCGAAGCCGGTATGGGCAAGCCCGCCGCGCGCGTCGGAGAGGTAGACGGCCAGCGCCGGCCGGGTGACGACCGGATCGGCATCGCCGTCGATGCGGCCGTCCTCGATGGCCTCCAGATAGTCGATGAAATGCGACAGGCCGACCGCCGACAGGCCTTCTGCTTGCGCGGCGATGATCGAGGCAACCAGCGACTGCGTCGCCTCCTCGTTGGCGCCGGCGCCGAGCGCCGCCATGCGGCAGAGCCCTGTTGCCTGGTCGAGAGTGAGTTGCATCGGAGCCGTCCTGAGGGAGTAAGGGAATAAGGGAGTAGGGGGAAATTGTGGAGCAAATAGCGAATGGGGATGGAAATGTGAATGCGGATCGTGGCTGAACACTCCCTTCTTCCCCTACTCCCCTACTAACCGATCTTGACCGGAATCCGGGCCTCGATGCGGCTGAAGATGAGAACCAGGATGCCAGTGATGGTCATGTAGATCAGCGCCAGCAGCAGCAAGGGCTCGTAGGTGAGATAAGTGTCCTGCCGCACCTTGGACGAGACGGCGAAGATATCGATGACGCTGATCGTCGCCACCAGCGGCGTCGACTTGAGCTGCAGCACGGTTTCGCCGGTCAGTGTCGGAAGCGCGCGGAAGAAGGCCTGCGGCAGCCAGATGCGGCGGAAGATCTTGAAGCGGCTCATGCCGAAGGCGCGCGCGGCTTCCAGCTGCCCTTTCGGCACGCCGGCGAAGGCGCCGCGCATCACCTCGCCTTCATAGCCGGCAAATGACAAGGTCAACGCCAATACGCCGTAGGGCCAGGCTTGCCTGAGATAGGGCCACATCCAGGACTCGCGGATCCATGGATATTGCGGAAAAAGCGATCCAAGCCCGTAGTAGAGCAGCCACAGTTGCAGCAGCAGCGGCGTACCGCGGATGATGGTGCAGAAGATCTTGGCCGGTGCGGCGAGCCAGAACGGCCCACCGGCCTGCGCCAGCCCAAGCGGTACGGCCAGTATAAAGCCCAGCGCGCAGGTCACGACGAGGATCCACAGCGACCGCCAGATGCCGAGCAGCCCCATCTGCCAATATTGCGGCAGCCAGTCCCAGCGCATGAAGAAGGCCGCGCAGAGGACCAATCCCAGCGCGATTAAGATCAGCACGATGCGGTGCGGCTTCAGCCAGAGCGAGGCACGCGCCGCCATATTGATCGCGGTCGCTTCGGCCGACATCAGCGCGCCTCCTTGACGGAAGGCATGCCGCGCCGCGACCAGGCCTCGACGCGGCCGATGATCACGTTGGAAAACAGCGTCAGCGCCAGATAAAGCGCGCCGGCAGCAAGATAGAAGACCAGATAGGCCTTGGTGACGCCGGCCGCCTGACGCGTCGCGAGCGTCAGTTCGAAGAAGCCGACGACGGCAAGCAACGCGGTGTCCTTGGTGGCGATCAGCCAGAGATTGGCAAGGCCGGGAATGGCGAAAGGCAGCATTGCCGGCAATGTTATGCGCCTCAACATCAGGCCGGGCGGCATGCCATAGGCGCGGGCGGCCTCGATCTGGCCTTGTGGGATGGACAGGATGGCGCCGCGGATGACTTCCGTCGAATAGGCGCCCTGCACGACGCCAAGGACAAAGATGCCGGCGGCCAGCCCGCTGATGTCGACGCGCTGGTAACCCGTCGCGGTCAGCAGCTGATTGATGAGATCGGTGCCGGCGTAATAGAGCAGCAGGATCAGCACCAGTTCCGGCACGGCGCGCACCACCGTGGTGTAGACGGCGAGCAGATCGCGCGTCACCGGTCCGCCGTAAAGCTTGCCCCAGGCGCCGCCGGTGCCGATCAAAAGGCCAAGGCAGGTGGCGCCGATGGCGATCTCGATCGAATGCAGCAATCCGACCAGCAGGGTGCCGCCCCAGCCGGGCGGCACGGGCGACAGGAGTTCGATGATGCCGGCCGCCGAGGCCGGAAGAAAGGCATTGATCAGCTTCGCCCCCGAATTGCTGGCAGCCGCCGACCGCAGCGTTCAGCGGCGGGCTTGCGTGGCAAGGTTTGGGCCAAGGGGCATGGCGCTGGCCATGCCCCAATATCAAATGGAGGCGTCAGTTCGACTGCGTGGCGCCGCCATAGATGTCGAAGTCAAAGTATTTCTTGGAGATCTCATCGTACTTGCCGTTGGCGCGGATCGCCTTGATGCCGGCGTTGATCTTTTCCTTGAGCGCGGTGTCTTCCTTGCGCACGCCGGCGCCGACGCCCGGTCCCAGCACCTCGTCGTCCGGCGCGACCATACCCTTAAGATCGCAGCAGGCCTTGCCCTGGTCCGTCTTGAGGAATTCGCCGAGCGCGATGGAGTCGGCCTGCACCGCATCGAGGCGCCCGGCGGCGAGATCGTTGTTGGCCTCGTCCTGCGTCTGGTATTCCTTGATCTCCTGCGCGCCGGTGAAGTGCTTCTTGGCGTAGACGGCATGCACGGTCGACACCTGAACGCCGATCACCTTGCCTTTAAGATCGTCCGGCGTGGCGCCGAACTTCTGATCCTTCGGCCCGATGATTGCTGTCGGCGTGTTGTAATACTTATCCGAGAAGTCGATCGTCTTCTTGCGCTCTTCGGTGATCGACATCGAGGAGACGATGAGGTCGATCTTCTTGGTGGTGAGCGCCGGAATGATGCCGTCCCAGGCAACAGGCGTGATGACGCAGTCGAGCTTCTCCTCGGCGCAGACGGCGTCGATGAAATCGATCTCCCAGCCGACCCACTTGCCCGTCGCGTCCGGCGAGGTGAATGGCGGATAGGGCTCGGCGGCGACGCCGATCTTGACCTGATCGGCCTTGGCCACGCCCATCGCGGCGACGCCGAACAGCAGCGCCGCGGCGAAGGTCTTGAGAACAGTCTTCATTTCAGGACTCCCAGTTTGTTGTCGTTCCCGGTTTTCGCTCCGCTTGACGCCGGCCCTAGCCGACATTGCGGAGGAATTGCTTGAGCCTTTCGGATTTCGGCGCGCCGAACAGCTGTTCCGGCGGGCCTTCTTCCTCGACCAGCCCGTTGTAGAGGTAGACGACATGGGTCGCGACCTCGCGGGCGAATTTCATTTCATGCGTCACCAGCACCATGGTGCGCCCCTCGCGCGCCAGGTCGCCGATCACCTTCAGCACCTCGCCGACCAGCTCCGGATCGAGCGCGGAGGTCGGCTCGTCGAACAGCATGACGCGCGGATTGATCGCCAGCGCCCTGGCGATCGCGGCGCGCTGCTGCTGACCGCCCGACAGGAACGCCGGGTAGACATCGCGCTTCTCCGCCAGCCCGACCCGGGCGAGCAGCTTCTCGGCCTGGGCGATCGCCTCGTCGCGCTTGACGCCGAGCACGTGCACCGGAACCTCGATGACGTTCTCGATCAGCGTCATGTGGCTCCACAGGTTGAAGTTCTGGAACACCATGCCGAGTCTCGAGCGGATGCGCTCGATCTGCTTGCGGTCGGCAGGCACCGTATGGCCGTGGCTGTCGGCCTTCAGCTTGATCTCCTCGCCATTGACGCGGATGATGCCGCTGGTCGGGTTTTCCAGGCAGTTGATGCAGCGCAGCAGCGTCGACTTGCCGGAGCCCGAGCCGCCGATGATGGCGATCACCTCGCCGTCGCGCGCCGACAGCGAAACGCCCTTCAGCACATGCAACTGGCCGAACTTCTTGTGCAGGTTCTCGACATGGATGGCTTCGGCGGCGCCGCTCTGCGCTTGGCCGGCTGGGACGGCGGCGGCTTCCACCGCGCTCACCGGGTAACCTCTATAGGGGCGACGGCAGTTCGTCGAACGTCCATCCGGCTCATCAACATACGCTGTACCGTCCCGCTCCTCACTTCAGCATGGACCCGGCAGCGCGAGCCCGTCAATCCCGTTCATTACGGCACTTGCGACCTTGTTGCGCAAGTGTATAAATAGCCTTTCATGAAATTTTTTCGGTTTTTTTCATCTTAAAAGGGCATTGATGAGCGCTTTCGGATCACAATCCATGGCGGCGCCGCTGCGGCGCGTGCTCATGCGATCGGCGGCGAACGCGATGCGCGACGCCGACAGAGCTCAATGGCACTATGGCCCCGGGTTCAACCCGGCGAAGGCAGCGTCGCAGCACGCGGCCCTTGCTGAACTGGTAGCGGCTTCCGGCGCCGAAATCGAATGGATCGAGGACAAGGCCGACGGCCTTTCGGATTCGGTGTTCACGCACGACCCATCGCTGATGACCGAGCACGGTGCGCTGATCCTGTCCATGGGCAAGCCATTGCGCGCCAGGGAGCCCTCCCTGCATGAGGAAACCTATAGAGGGCTGGGTATTCCGATCCTCGGCCGCGTCGAGGCTCCTGGCCAGGTCGAAGGCGGTGATTGCGTATGGGTGGATGCCCGCACGCTGGCGATCGGGCGCGGGGTCCGCTCCAACCAGGAAGGCATCCAGCAGGTTTCGAACCTGCTGACGCCGCTGGGAATTTCCGTCTACGGTTTTGATCTGCCGCTGTGGCAGGGGGAAGAGGCGTGCCTGCATCTGATGTCGGTGATCAGCCCGCTGGCCGACGATCTCGCGCTGGTCTATTCGCCGCTGTTGCCGGCTCCGTTCTATCAGATGCTGAAGGCGCGCGGCATCAGGCTGGTCGAAGGCGACGCCGGAGAATTCGCCGCTTCCAACGGCCTCAGCCTGAACGTGCTGCCGACCAGCCCGCACAACGTCATTGCCGTTGCGGGCTTTCCCAATACCAAAGCCGCGATGGAGGCCGCCGGCTGCACGGTTGAGATTTTCGAGGCGGATGCGCTCTGTATTGCCTGTGAAGGCGGGCCGACATGCCTGACGCGGCCGATCCTGCGCCGATGACGGCGCGCCGCAAGTTCCGTCGCGAGGGCGAGGAGCGGCGGCGGCAGGATCTGATCGAAGCGACTCTGGACTGCGTGGCGGAATATGGCCTGCAGGGCGCCACTTTGCGCACCATCGCATTGCGTGCCGGCGTCACCGCCGGCCTGATCCGGCACTATTTCCCCGGCAAGGAAGAATTGCTGCAGGGGGCCTATACGGCGCTGGTCGGCCGCATGACCGAGCAGGCGAAAGCGGCATTGGTCATGGAAGACGCGTCGCCTCGCCAACGCCTTGCAGCTTTCGTCACCGCCAATCTCAGCGCGCCGATCATCGACCAGCGGGTGTTTTCGCTCTGGGCGACCTTCATCGGCCGTGCCGGCGCGGATCCGACGCTCGCCCGCGCTCACCGCGAAGGCTATCTTGGCTTTCGCAACGAGGTGGAAGCTGTCGTCGCCGAGGTGCTCGCCGCCGAACAGCGCGAACCGGACGCAAGTCAGCTGCGCCGTCATGCCATCGCCATCAATGCGATCATCGACGGACTTTGGATCGAAGGCTGCCTGGCCGGTGAGATGTTCTCGCCCGGCGAGTTGGCGGCGATTGGCATCAAGGCTGTCGAGGCCGAACTCGGCCTCGCGCCGCTGAAGCATGATCCCGAAAAGTAGGACCCGGTTTTCGGAGAAAGATCATGCTCAACAAAGGTTAGATCGGGATGGCAATTCAACGAAACGCCATCACGGTCAGAGCAATTCCAGGAAAAGGTGAGAAGCGGTTTCCCGTCCGGGATTGCGTAACAAACTAAAGAGATAGAGCGGAGGATCACTGTTTCCGTTAAACGGTGATCCGCTCCAAAGGGAGAAAACCAATGACCACGCTCGGCGAAGCGCTCATCACCTTGCTCGAGGCGCATGGCGTCGACACCGTCTTCGGCATTCCGGGCGTCCATACGGTCGAGCTTTATCGCGGCCTGGCGCGTTCGAAGATCCGCCACATCACGCCGCGCCACGAGCAGGGCGCCGGCTTCATGGCCGACGGCTACGCCCGCGCCGGCGGCCGGCCGGGCGTGGCTTTCGTCATCACCGGACCCGGCCTCACCAACACCATCACCGCGATGGGCCAGGCGCGCGCCGATTCGGTGCCGATGCTGGTGATCTCCGGTGTCAATGCCACCGATACGCTCGGCAAGGGTTTGGGCTTCCTGCACGAACTGCCGGACCAGCGCGGCATGATGGAGAAGGTGGCGTTGTCTTCCGAGCGTGTCACCGAGGCCGAGGAACTGCCGGGTGCGCTCGCCCGCGCCTTCGCCGTCTTCTCCTCGTCGCGGCCGGGTCCGGTTCACATCGAGATCCCGACAAACGTCATGGTGAAGCCCGCCGAGGGGCTCGCGCCGGTGCTCGGCAACGCCGCGCCGCCCGCTCCGGACGCGGCGGCTGTTGCCGAGGCTGCGAGGTTGATCAAGGCGGCTCGCCGTCCGCTGATTCTTGCCGGTGGCGGTGCCAAGAAAGCCGACGCGGCGCTGACACGCTTCGCCGAAGCGCTCGGCGCGCCGGTGGTCGAGACCGCCAATGCGCGCGGCCTGCTGCATCGGCACCCGCTCTTGGTGCCGGCAAGCCCCAGCCTCAAGGCGGTGCGCGCGCTGATGGCGGATGCCGATCTGGTGATCGCCGCCGGCACCGAATTCGGCCCCACCGACTATGACGGCTACGGCGATGGCGGCTTCGTGCTGCCGCCGAGCCTCATCCGCATCGATATCGGCGCCGACCAGCTCGCGCGCCGTCCGGTGACGGTTGGCATCCACGCCGATTGTGCCGAGGCGCTTTCTGCCCTGCTGGCTGCACTCGGCGCCGCTCATGTCGCCGCGAAAGACGGCGAAGCCCGCGCTGCCGCAGGGCGAGAGGCCGCGCTGGCGGAGCTGCGGCCGGACTACCTGGCGCAGCTGCGCGCGGTGGAGACGATCCGTGACGCGCTGCCCGGCGCCATCATCGTCGGCGACTCGACGCAACCGATCTACGCCGCCAATCTCTATTACGACCACGACCGTCCGGGCGGCTGGTTCAATGCCGCGACCGGTTTCGGCGCGCTGGGCTACGGTCCGCCGGCGGCGATCGGTGCCGCCCTTGCCGTGCCCGAAGCGCCGGTCGTGTGCCTCACCGGCGACGGCGGCTTCCAGTTCACCTTGCCGGAGCTCGGCGCGGCGCTCGACGCCGAGGCGCCGGTGATCTTCGTCGTCTGGAACAATCGCGGCTATCGCGAGATCGAGACCTCGATGCTTGATGTCGGCGTCGAGCCGGTCGGCGTGTCGCCGGCGCCGCCGGATTTCTGCAAGCTCGCCGAGGCCTACGGCATCGAAGCCGAGCGGCTGACAGGGGTCGGTGACCTGGCCGGTGCGCTGAAGCGCGCGCGAACTGCCGGCAAGCCGCGGGTTATAGAAATCACCGTCGATTGAAGGTCCTGGCGACCGTCCCATCCGGCCGAGACGCAGCCGCGTCACGTTACGCGGCTGCGTGTCGACGCATGCAAAGACGGGACGCCTGCCATGTCGATATTTCAATTGAGTGACAACGCGAAAGGCGCGACGTTCGAGGCTGGGGCGGCATAACCATAAGAATACGACAGGAGCAGTCGAAATATGACGGAAACGCTTAACGGCAGGCATGTCGTGGTGACGGGCGGCACCGGGGCGCTCGGCGGCGCGGTTGTCGGCAGGTTGCTGGAGCAGGGCGCGATTTGCCACGTGCCCAATGCGCATGCCGCGGCTCCGCCGCATTTTCCCTACGCGGCTCACGCCAGCGTCCATCTGGCGCACAATGTCGACCTGTCGGACTCCGCCAAGGTCGAGGCCTTCTACCATCAGGTTCCGGAGCTTTGGGCTTCGATCCATCTCGCCGGCGGTTTCACCATGGCGCCGGTCGAAAAGATCGAGACGGCATCCTTTGCCGAGATGATGGACACCAATGCCCGGACCACCTTCCTTTGCAGCCGCGCCGCGGTGCGCTCGATGCTGACGTCGGGCACCGCGGGACGCATTGTCAACGTCAGCGCGCGCGCCGGGCTTGATCCCAGGCGCGGCGCCGGAATGGTCGCCTATGCCGCGAGCAAGGCGGCGGTCGCCGCGATGACCCAAGCGATGGCCGAGGAGCTGAAGCACAAGGGCATCCTGGTCAATGCGGTCGCGCCCTCGACGCTCGACACGCCCGCCACCCGCGCCGACATGCCCGACGCCGATTTCACCAAATGGGTCAGCCTCGAGGCCGCCGCCGAGGCGATCGCCTATCTCGCCTCGCCCGCCAATCAGGCGATGAGCGGCACGCTGGTGCCGCTCTACGGGCGAGCCTGACCTCATAGATCAAAGTGCAATGAAAAACCCCGCCGGATCGCTCCGGCGGGGTTTTTGCTTTCGGTAGAGGAAGGAGCTTAGTTGCCCTGCTTCTTCAGCGCCGCGCCCAGGATGTCTCCCAGCGAGGCGCCGGAGTCGGTCGAGCCGTACTGGGCGACCGCTTCCTTCTCCTCGGCGATTTCCAGCGCCTTGATCGAGACCTGCAGCTTGCGGGTCTTCTTGTCGAAGGCGATGACGCGGGCGTCGACCTTCTGGCCGACGGTAAAGCGCTCGGGGCGCTGCTCGTCGCGGTCACGGGAAAGGTCCGAACGCTTGATGAAGGTATCGAGGCCGCTGTCGACCAGCCGTACTTCCAGACCGCCATCCTTCACCGCGGTGACCTCGCAGGTAACGACGGCGTTCTTGCGCAGCTCGCCGCTGCTCGCCGCCTCGCCGACCGTGTCGCGGGCCAACTGCTTGATGCCGAGCGAGATGCGCTCCTTCTCGATGTCGACGTCGAGCACCTGCGCCTTGACCATGTCGCCGCGATTGTACTCTTCGATCACCTGCTCGCCCGGACGGGTCCAGTCGAGGTCGGAGAGGTGCACCATGCCGTCCACGTCGCCTTCCAGGCCGATGAACAGGCCGAACTCGGTCTTGTTCTTGACCTCGCCCTCGACCTGGCTGCCGACCGGATGGTTGCGCGCGAAGGCTTCCCACGGGTTCTCCAGCGTTTGCTTGAGACCGAGCGAGATGCGGCGCTTGGCCGGATCGACCTCGAGCACCACCACGTCGACTTCCTGCGTCGTCGACAGGATCTTGCCGGGATGCACGTTCTTCTTCGTCCACGACATTTCCGAAACGTGGATGAGGCCCTCGATGCCCGGCTCCAGCTCGACGAACGCGCCGTAGTCGGTGATGTTGGTGACGGTGCCCTTGATCTTCTTGCCGATCGGGAACTTGGTGCCGATATCCGACCACGGATCGCTCTCGAGCTGCTTCATGCCGAGCGAGATGCGGTGGGTTTCCTGGTTGATGCGGATGATCTGCACCTTGACCGTCTGGCCGATGTTGAGGATCTCGGTCGGATGGTTGACGCGGCGCCATGCCATGTCGGTGACATGCAGCAGGCCGTCGATGCCGCCGAGATCGACGAACGCACCGTAGTCGGTGATGTTCTTGACCACGCCCTCGACCACCTGGCCTTCCTCGAGGTTCTGCACGATCTCCGAACGCTGTTCGGCGCGGCTCTCCTCGAGCACGGTGCGGCGCGACACCACGATGTTGCCGCGGCGGCGATCCATCTTGAGGATCTCGAAGGGCTGCGGGTTGTGCATCAGCGGCGAGACGTCGCGGATCGGACGGATGTCGACCTGGCTGCGCGGCAGGAACGCCACGGCGCCGTCGAGATCGACGGTGAAGCCGCCCTTGACCTGGTTGAAGATGACGCCTTCGACGCGCTCACCCTTGGTGAACTTCTCTTCGAGGCGCACCCAGCTCTCCTCGCGGCGGGCCTTCTCGCGCGACAGCATGGCCTCGCCAAGCGCGTTCTCGATGCGCTCGACATAGACCTCGACGGTGTCGCCGACCTTGAGGGAGGAGTCCTTGCCCTTGGCGCCGAATTCCTTCAGCGGCACGCGGCCTTCGACCTTGAGGCCGACATCGATGATGGCCATGTCCTTTTCGATCGCGGTGATCGTGCCCCGGACAACCTGGCCCTCGCCGGAATGGCCGGCGGTGAATGATTCTTCGAGCATGCTCGCGAAATCATCGCGAGTGGGATTTGCAGCTGACATTGTTTCTCCTGGAATGCTTCGCACAACAAGCGAAGCGGGCGCCGTGGGTTAGCGTTGCGTGAGCCTGCCGGCGTTCCGGGCTGAAGAGCCCTCGGCCGCTTAAGCGGCAAGTCCGGCGCATAGAGAATGCTGGCAGGCTGGTTCGTGCCCGATATGGGTATTTTCATCGCCTCCGGCAACGGAAAACACGAGGAAAACCCGGATCAGGCCTTGTTTCTCTTGGCCAGCAGTCTTTGATGGTTAGCCATGGCCGCCAGAAACGCGGTCTCTATAGACACTTCGCCGGTGTCAGGCAAGTGCGCGTCGCGGCGGTGCGCGTGCTCCGCCCGAATGTTTTTGCGATTACGCGTTCGCGGTTGCAGTTCTTTTTTGCCGACATGGATTGTCACGGGGAGCATCACCATGCAGTCAAGCGCCACTTTCAACATCTTCCTGCCGGTTGCCCTCGTCATCATCATGCTGGGGCTTGGCCTGTCGCTCAAGCTCCAGGACTTCTTGCAGGTGGTGCTGCGACCGAAGGCCCTCCTGGTGGCTCTTATCGTGCAGATACTGGTTCTTCCCGTCCTTTGCTTCGGCATCGTGTCAGTTTCGGCTTTGCCGCCTGCCATGGCGGTCGGCATGATGCTGCTCGCGGCCAGTCCCGGCGCCCCGTCCGCGGTTCTCTTCACCCACCTTGCCAAGGGCGATACGGCGCTCAGCCTGACGCTGACGGCGATCAGCTCAATGGTGGCGCTTGTGTCGGTGCCATTGATCACCAATTTTTCGCTGCTGCATTTCTATGGCGCCGGGCACGTCATCCCGCTGCCGATCGAGAAATTCCTGCAGTTCTTTGCCGTTGTGCTTGTCCCGGTTTCGATCGGAGTTGCCGTCCGGCACCGCTACACGGCCCTGGCCGAGCGCCTGGAGGGGCCCGTCAAGCTACTGGCGACGCTTTTTCTTGCGGCGGTCGTTATTTTTGCCGTCGTCGATCAGCGGCAGGTTATCGTGACCTGGGGGCCCATTGTCGGCTTTGCCGCCTTTGCCTTCAACGTGGTGAGCATGGCGCTCGGCTACGCCGTTCCGTCGCTGCTGCGCCTGGAAAGGCGGCAGGCGGTCGCCATCACCATGGCAACGGCCATCCACAACGCCGCGTTCGTCATAGCCCTGGCGCTTAGCGAATATCTCCTCAACAACGCCGAAATGGCGATCCCGCCAGCGCTTTATGCCTTGATTGCCTATGTCACCGCGGCGGTTTTCGTAGCCGTCCTGAGCAGGTCAGGCAGACATGCGATCGAAGGCACGATCCGGTCGTGACAGCCAAGCTCAGGCGAGGTCTTTCGCGGCCATGGCGCGGTCAACGATTGCCATGGCCGCCAGAAACGCGGCCTCGATTGCCATGTCGCTGGTGTCGAGCAAGTGCGCGTCCGCCGCCGGCTTGAGCGGGGAGTCGGCACGGCCCATATCGCGCTCGTCGCGGCGCTCGATGTCGGCGAGGATCGTGGCAAAATCGGCGCTGCCGCCCATGCTTTCGATCTCGGCCAGCCGGCGCCTTGCCCGCACTTCCGCGCTCGCTGTGACATAGAGCTTGATATCGGCGTCGGGACACACGACCGTGCCGATGTCGCGTCCGTCGAGCACCGCGCCCGGCGGCGCCTTGGCGAACTCGCGCTGCTTGTCGACCAGGATGCGCCGGACCGACGGAATGACGGCGACCTTTGAGGCGGCTTCGCCCACCGCATGCGCCGAAAGCACCGTGCGGTCGAGGTTCGAAAGATCGACTTGGCGAGCCGCGGTTTCCGCCGCCGAGACATTGTCGAGCGGCAGACCGAGCTCGAGCAGCTTATGGGCGACGGCGCGATAGGTGAGGCCGGTATCGAGCAGGTTCAGCCGGTAATGATCGGCGAGCCGGCGAGCGAGTGTGCCCTTGCCGGCGCCCGCGGGGCCGTCGATGGCGATGGTGAAGGGGGTGCTCATTGGCTCGCCTCGAACGATAGGCGCAATGAGCAAGATGAGCGCCGCGATCCTTCGCGCCCCCCTTTGTCCTGCCGGACATCTCCCCCGCAAGGGGCGAGATCAGCCGTCATCGCGGCTTGCGCCAATTGTCTATGTTGCAGGATTGAGCGGAGCGCCGGAGCCGCCAATCTCCCCCCTTGCGGGGGAGATGTCCGGCAGGACAAAGGGGGGTGCTGTTCCGCTTGCATCTCGGTTCGGCTCCAACCCATCGCCCGTCACTCGATCTCGGCGCCGAGCCCCTTCATCAGCCCCATGAATTCCGGAAAGCTCGTCGCGATCATGTTGGCGTCGTCGATGGTCACCGGCTTTTCCGTCGCCAGCCCCATCACCAGGAAACTCATGGCGATGCGATGGTCGAGATGCGTCTTCACCGCCGTGTCCGGCCCGTTGGGATGAGCGCCCAGGCCCTTGCCGCCGGGCTTGCCGCGCACGGCGAGCGAGGCTTCGCCCTCGCTGCAGTCGACGCCGTTGAGCTTCAGCCCGTTGGCCACCGCCGACAACCGGTCGGATTCCTTGACGCGCAATTCCTCCAGACCCTGCATCAGCGTCTCGCCTTCGGCGAAAACAGCGGCAACCGCCAGCACCGGATATTCGTCGATCATCGACGGCGCCCGCTCCGGCGGCACGACGACACCTTTGAGGTCGGAGGAGCGCACGCGCAGGTCCGCCACGTCCTCGCCGCCGGCATTGCGCGGGTTGAGGATGTCGATGCGGCCGCCCATCTCCTGCAATGTCAGGAGCAACCCGGTGCGGGTCGGGTTCATCAGCACGTTCTCGATCACGATATCCGAGCCCGGCACGATGAGCGCCGCCACCAGCGGGAAGCCGGCGGAGGAGGGGTCGCCGGGCACGGCGATGGTCTGCCCCGTGAGCTTGCCCTGGCCTTCGATGAAGATGTGGCGCACGCCGCGCTCGTCGGTCTCGACGGTCAGGTTGGCGCCGAAGCCTTTCAGCATCTTTTCGGTGTGATCGCGCGTCATCACCGGCTCGATGACGGTGGTGATGCCCGGCGTGTTGAGGCCGGCAAGCAATACCGCCGACTTCACCTGGGCGGACGCCATCGGCACGCGATAGGTTATCGGCGCGGCATGCTTGGGGCCGCGCAGCGTGATCGGCATGCGGTCGCCGGGCGCCGCTTTCAGCACCTGCACGCCCATCTGGCGCAGCGGCTCCAGCACCCGGCCCATCGGCCGGCCGGAGAGCGAGGCGTCGCCGATAAAGGTCGTCTCCATGTCATAGGTGCCAACCAGGCCCATGGTGAGCCGCGAGCCGGTGCCCGCATTGCCGAAATCGAGCGGGCCTTCCGGCTCCAGCAGCGCGCCGTTGCCGGTGCCGCGGATCACCCATTCGGCGCCCGTCTTTTCGATATGCGCGCCCATCGCCTTCATGGCGGCGCCCGTGCGCATCACGTCTTCGCCTTCCAGCAGGCCGGTGATGCGCGTCTCGCCGGAAGCCAGGCCGCCGAACATGAAGGAGCGGTGCGAGATCGACTTGTCGCCCGGCACCCGCGCCGTGCCGGCAAGGGCAGGGGATTTGCGGGCCGTAGCCGGCTTCGGGGCGGCAGCGTGAGACATTGTCTGTTCCAAATGCGGGCGCCGGCGGGCCGGCTCAATTCGTCGTGTTGCGGCGGTCTCGTATCACGGCGCGCCGCAATGGTCATCCCCTCACGCGGGCCTTCGAATGCAAGGTTTTGCGATGCCGGCTTTTGGCTTTGACAGCGCGGAAAACTGCGGTTAAGGGGACCATTCTTTTTTTGACGAGGCTTGCTGTGGCAAAACCTGAACTTGGCACAAAACGTGTCGACCCCGAAACGGGGCGGAAATTCTACGATCTGAACAAGGACCCGATCGTCTCGCCATACACCGGCAAGAGCTATCCGCGCTCCTATTTCGAGGAAGGCAAGATTTCCGCGATCGAGGACGATGAGGACGTCGCCGACAAGGAAGTCGACTCCGAGGAGGAAGAAGGCGCCGAAATCGTCTCGCTCGAAGATGCGGACGAGGAGACCAAGGGCGGCGGCGACGATCTGCCCGATCTCGGCGACGACGAGGATGATGTCGATCTCGGTGACGATGACGATGACACCTTCCTTGCCGACGAGGAAGAAGAGGACGACGACGTTTCCGATATGATCGGCGTCGGCGACGACGAGGACGAGGTCTGATTTCGGCCCCGGCGCGATTGTTTGCCGGCCATTTTGACCTGTGACGAAAAAGCGGCTTTTCAAGGCTTGATCTTGACCGAAGGCGGCGCTAGAAGCCGCCAGCACTAAACGACGGCGCGGTGCCCAACCGCGCCGGATCTCTTCGCCGGAAACGGCGCCGGCTGACTGCCGGGAGTGGGGCCATAGCTCAGTTGGGAGAGCGCTTGAATGGCATTCAAGAGGTCGTCGGTTCGATTCCGATTGGCTCCACCAAACAGTCTTTCTTTGATGCTCGGTTTCGCGGCATTGGCGCTTGTCGCTTGTCAATCGGTATCCGAGGCCCCGCCTCCTCCTCAACCTGCCCCGGCTGCTGTCGCGGCTCCCGCTGTCCCGGACACTGCGGTGCTCGACCAAACCGTGGCGATCACGCCTCCGGGCAAGAGTGTCCCCGCCCGATATGCGGCGTTTTCAGGCATTTGGGCGGGACGGCTGGATGGCACCTTTGAAGGCAAGCTGGCCGTGCTGACCGTTTCACCGGCCGGGCAGGTGACGGTCAGCTACGCGTGGGGCGATATGGCCGACAACAAGCCGGGGATCGCCGACGGCGCCGGCAGGATCGCCGGGAACACCTTGAAGCTTGGACGCCTGCCGAACGGCGCAGACATCACGTTTACGATGCAGCCTGACGGAACGCTGGCCGGCACCTACACGCTTGCCGGCCAGACCTATAGGGGCCAGTTCGCCAAGCAATAGCGGCGGGCGGTCGCGTCGCCTTCTGCCGTGTCGGCCGGGCTCGAATCGGCTATGCCTCTCCCATGCAGGAAATGTCCCTCTATGCACCGGTGAAGCGGTTCCTCGAGAGCCTCGACTTCACCGTCAAAGGCGAGGTCGGCGGCTGCGACATCGTCGGGTTGCGCGAAGGCGAGCCGCCCGTGGTCGTCATCTGCGAGCTGAAGCTGCAGTTCAATCTTGAGCTCGTTCTGCAAGGCGTCGATCGGGCGGCGGCCTGCGACGAGGTCTGGCTCGCCGCGCGGATGTCGGCGCGCGGCAAGGGCCGCGAGCACGATCGACGTTTTCGCGCGCTCTGCCGGCGGCTCGGCTTCGGCCTGCTCGCGGTCGACGGGAAAGGCAAGGTCGAGTTGCTGCTCAGCCCGGCCGCCGTGCCGCCGCGGCGCGACCCGAGGCGGCGCTCGCGGCTGGTCGAGGAGCATCACCGCCGCAAGGGCGATCCCTCCATCGGCGGCAGCACGCGGCAAAAGCCGATCATGACCGCATACCGCCAGGAAGCGATTGCCTGTGCCGCCGCCATGGCCGACGGCCCGAAGCGGCCGCGCGATTTGAAACTCGTTGCCCCCCGCGCGGCCAGCATCCTGCTGCACAACTATTATGGCTGGTTCGCCAGGGCCGAGCGCGGCATCTACGCTCTGACCGAACTCGGGCAGGCTGCCTTGCAGTCGCAAGGGGTCCTCGACGGTCCGCCGCTGGTCGCTCCGTTTCAAGTCGAGCAGCTTGGAGCGAAGCTCGGCGCGTGAGCGGCTGACGCCGCTCGCGCACTGTCGGCTATCGACCGAAAATCGCCGAATCGCACCATGCGTGGTTGACTCACCTCTTCGTTCATGCAGAAATTGGTTGGACCATTGAACCACTTTCGGATTCACCAGCGTGACCGACCCTCTCCCGCCGATCCAGACGACGGCCCGCGATGATGCGGTCCTGAAGGCGTTGGCCGGCTTCGTGCGGCAAGAGGCGTTGGGTCCCGGTGAAAAACTGCCGACCGAGCGCATCTTGGCCGAGCGCCTTAAGGTCAGCCGCAACACGGTTCGCGAGGCACTCACCCGCTGGGAGGGGCTGGGCCTCGTCGAGCGGCGCCAGGGCAGCGGCACTTACCTCAAGGCGGCGGTCTCGCCCGACATGCTGCACATGCCGCTGACCCTTGCCGGCGGCAACGACTTCGCCGGCCTGATGCGCACGCTGGAGATCCGCCGCGCGCTGGAGGCCGAGGCCGCCGCTCTTTGCGCCGTCCGCGCCGACAAGGCTGAGGTCGCCGAGATCGAGCGCAAGCTCGACATCATGGAAGAAGCCTTCCACAGCCGCGCCGGCATGTCGTCGGAGGAGGACTGGGAGTTCCACCAGTCGGTCTACCGCGCCTCCGGCAATCCGCTGTTCGAGCAGATCATCAGCGCCATGCACGAGCTGTTCCACCGCTTCTGGGAACATCCGCTCGGCGTGCGCGATTTCGGCCATGCCAGCTTTCCCTATCACCGCACCATCTTCGACCGCATCGCCGCGCACGACCCGGAGGGAGCCCGGGCCGAAGCGCTGAAGCTCATCGCTACCGTCGAAAACGACTTGAAGCGCGGCGCCGCCAACCTCAAGCTTTTGGATCGCAAATGAACGAGCATCCCACAGGGTTCGACCCGGCTTCTTTGGCCAGCGACTACCTCGGCGAGGCGGCGACGCTTCTCGCGCATGACGATCCGTTCCCCGGCGGCGCTGTGGTGCCGCCGATCTACCAGACATCGCTCTTCACCTTCGACAATTACGCCGAAATGGCCGACACCTTTGCCGGCAGGAGAAGGCAGCCGATCTATTCGCGCGGCGACAACCCGACGGTGATGGAATTCGAGGCGCGCGTCGCGGCCTTGGAAGGTGCGGAAGCCGCGCGGGGCTTTTCCAGCGGCATGGCGGCGATCAGCGCCACCGTGCTCGCCTTCGTCGGCGCCGGCGAACGGATCGTTGCCGTACGCAACTGCTATGGCGACGCGTACCGCCTGTTCGAGCGCCTGTTCCCGCGCTTGCAAATCAAGGTCGACTATGTCGACGGCTCGGACCCCGATGCGGTGGCGGCGGCGCTTCCGGGCGCCAAGCTGCTCTACCTCGAAAGCCCGACCTCGATGATGTTCGAGCTGCAGGACATTGAGCACCTGACCCGGCTGGCGAAAAGTGAGGGCATCGTCACCACCATCGACAATTCCTGGGCGACGCCCGTCTTCCAGAAGCCGATTTCGCATGGTGTCGATCTGGTGCTGCACTCGGCCTCGAAATATCTCGGCGGCCACAGCGACACCGTCGCTGGCGTGGTGGCGGGCTCGGCCGCGCATATCAAGCACATCAACGAGCAGACCTATTCGTCGCTTGGCGGCAAGCTGTCGCCTTTCGAGGGCTGGCTTCTGCTGCGCGGCCTGCGCACGCTGCCGCTGCGGTTGCCGCATCATATGAAGAGCGGTCTCACGCTCGCCGAGCGGCTGAAGGCGCATGGCAAGGTCGAGCGGGTCAACCATCCCGCCTACTCCAATCATCCCGGCAAGAAGACGCTTGCCGGCTATGCCGGGCTGTTCTCTTTCGAGGTCGCGGAAGATGTCGACATTCCGGCTTTCGTCGATGCGCTGAAGCTGTTCCGCATCGGCGTCAGCTGGGGCGGCCATGAAAGCCTGGTCGTGCCGGCCAAGGCCTCGCTCGAGCAGACGCCGGGTCTGAATTCGATGGCGCGCTTCGGCGTCAGCCCCCGAACCATCCGCTTCAATGTCGGATTGGAGAACGTCGAGGACCTCTGGGCCGACATCGCCCAGGCCTTCGACAAGGCAAAAAAATAAGGTGTTCAAAATGGGAGTTCCGAACATGAAAAGACTGACAATCCTGCTTGCCGCCGCTGCCGGCCTCGCGATTTCCGCCGGGGCCGCGCTGGCCGACACCACCATCAAGATGGTCGAGGTCATCACCAGCCCGCCGCGCACCGAATTCCTGAAGAAGCAGATCGCCGAATTCGAGCAGGCCAATCCCGGCATCAAGGTCGAGCTCGTCTCGCTGCCTTGGGGTCAGGCGTTCGAGAAGTTTCTCACCATGGTTCAGGCCGGCGACACGCCCGACGTGGTCGAGATGCCGGAGCGCTGGATGGGCCTCTATGCCAACAACGGGCAGCTCGAGGATCTCGGCCCCTACATGGCCAAATGGGACGACGCCAAGACGCTCGGCGACCGCGCCAAGCAGTTCGGCTCGACAGTCAACAACACGCAGTTCATGATCCCTTACGGCTACTATGTGAACGCGCTGTTCTGGAACAAGAAGCTGTTCAAGGAAGCGGGTCTTGACCGTCCGCCGGAAAACCTCGACGAGTTCGTCGAGTTCTCCAAGAAGATCTCCGCCATCCCCGGCAAATATGGCTACTGCCTGCGCGGCGGGCCCGGCGCCTTCAACGGCATGCACATGTTCATGAACATCGCCGCCGGCAAGGGGGGCTACTTCACCGAGGACGGCACCTCGACCATCAATGACGAGGGCTCGGTCAAGGGGCTGCAGATGCTGGCCGACATGTACAAGAACGGCCTGGCGCCGAAAGATTCCGTGAGCTGGGGCTTCAACGAGACGGTGACCGGCTTCTATTCCGGCACCTGCGCCATGCTCAACCAGGATCCGGACGCGCTGCTCGGCATCGCCGACAAGATGAGCGCCGACGACTTTGCGGTCGCGCCGCTGCCGGTCGGCCCGAGCGGCAAATCCTATCCGACGCTGGGCTATGCCGGCTGGGCGATGTTCGCCAATTCGCAGCACAAGGACGAAGCCTGGAAGCTGATGGCGACGCTGCTGTCGCCCAAGGACAATCTGGAATGGGCCAAGGAAGTCGGCGTCGTCCCGATCCACAACGGCGCCGATCAGGACGCCCACTTCAAGACCGAGCAGTTCAAGGGCTGGTTCACCGAGCTCAACGACAGCTCGAAATATGAAATGGTGACGCCGCCGACGCATCTGGAAAACCTCGGCAACTTCGTCGACCAGGTGGCGATCAAGAACTTCCAGGAAGTGCTGCTTGGCCAGAAGCCGGCCAAGCAGGTGGCCGACGAGTGGGCGGCGTTCCTGACCAAGGAGCAGCAGGCCTGGCTGGCCAAGAACAAGAAGTGACCTTTCTTCCTTCTCCCCGCTTGCGGGGAGAAGGTGTCACCCGATGAATTGTCGCCCAAAAGTGCGAAGCGGTTTTGGGAGAACGACATTCACGGACAAGTGACGGATGAGGGGCAGCGCCGAATCCTGAAAGTCGGCTCCGCTCCTCATCTGCCTGCCTTCCTCCGCAGCAGCTGCGCTGCAGCTACGGAGGGTGAACCGGCGTCTTCTCCCCGTGAATGGGGAGAAGGACGCTGTCGCCACGCTGGCCTCACCATCACCCGTAGAGCCAAATCGATGACCTACGCAGTGTCCGAAATCCGATCGACCGGCCGGCCGCGCAAGAAGCGGCTGAGCAAGGCCGCGATCGAGCCCTGGCTTTATCTTTCGCCGGCTATCGTCCTGCTGGTCGTCGTGCTCCTGGTGCCGCTGATCATCGGCATCAGCTATTCCTTCCGCAAATTCTCCGCCTTCAAATCGGAATATGTCGGGCTCGGCCAGTACCAGGCGATGCTCTCGGACGCGGTGCTCGGCCAGGCGCTGGTCAACACGCTTTGGTGGACTGCCGCCAGCCTGTTCTTCCAGTTCTTCCTCGGGCTTGGTCTGGCGCTGCTGCTCGACAAGCCCTTTTATGGCCGCAAGGTCGTGCAGGCCGTGGTGTTCCTGCCCTGGGCGGTGCCGTCCTTTCTTTCCGGCCTTACCTGGGCCTGGCTGTTCAACCCGATCATCGGCCCGCTGCCGCACTGGCTTTTCGCGCTCGGCCTGAAGGCCGAGCCGACCAACATGCTTTCCGATCCGGCGACAGCCATGTGGGGGCCGATCGTCGCCAACATTTGGTTCGGCATTCCCTTCTTCGCCATCACGCTGCTTGCGGCGTTGAAGTCGATCCCGTCGGAACTGCATGAGGCGGCAGCCATCGACGGCGCCTCGCCCTGGCAGCGCTTCACCAAGGTGACGCTGCCGTTCCTGGCGCCGACCATCGTCATCACCGTCATGCTGCGCACCATCTGGATCGCGACCTTCGCCGACTTGATCTTCGTCATGACCGAGGGCGGACCGGCAGGCTCGACCAGCACGGTGCCGGTCTACATCTATGTCAGCGCCTTCAAGTCGCTGGACAAAGGCTATGCGTCCGCAGTCGCGGTGCTGCTGCTGGTGCTGCTCATTGCCTATGCGGTTGGCCTGATAGCCATCCGCCGCACACTTGTGAGGCATGTCTGATGATCGCCGGCCGTTCCACCTCTTCGCGCATCGCCGGCGGCATCGGCCTCTACGCCGCGATCGCCGCCTATGTCGTCTTCGCGCTGTTCCCGATCTTCTGGACGCTAAAGATCTCTGTGACGCCGGAGCGGCTGCTCTATTCCGAAGGCATAACCTTCTGGCCATCGGAAACGACGCTCAAGAACTTCGACACCGTGCTGGAGGCTTCCGACTTCCCGCGCTACTTCCTGAACAGCGTCATCGTCTCGGTGTCGACGGCGGCACTGGTCACGGTCATCGCCACGCTTGCCGGCTATGCGATGTCGCGCTTTACCTTCCGCGGCAAGGCGACTTTAGCGATCCTGCTTCTGCTGACCCAGACTTTCCCGCTGGTCATGGTCATCCCGCCGATCTACCGCATCATGGGCGATCTCGGCCTGACCAACAGCCTGACCGGGCTGATCATCATCTACACCGCCTTCAACACCGCCTTCGCCACCTTCCTCATGCAGTCCTTCTTCGACAGCATTCCAAAGGACTTGGAAGAGGCGGCGATGATCGACGGCTGCACGCGCGCCCAGGCCATGCGCCGGGTGATCGTGCCGCTCACCTTGCCCGGCATGGGGGCGACGCTCGGCTTCGTCTTCACCGCCGCTTGGAGCGAATTGCTGTTCGCGCTGATGCTGATCTCCAGCGACGAGCAGAAGACCTTTGCCGTCGGCCTGCTCACCTTCATCGGCAAGTTCGCCGTCGACTGGGGACAGATGATGGCGGCCTCCATCCTGGCGCTGATCCCGGTCTGCATCTTCTTCGCCTTCCTGCAACGCTATCTCGTCACCGGCCTTACCGCCGGCGCTGTCAAAGGATAATCGATGGCTTCCGTCACCCTCCAACATGTCGAGAAGGACTATGGCGCGCTGCGCATCCTGCACGGCGTCGATCTCGAGATCGCCGACGGCGAGTTCGTCGTGCTGGTCGGCCCGTCCGGCTGTGGCAAGTCAACGCTGCTGCGCATGATCGCCGGCCTGGAGGAGGTCACCGGCGGCGAGATCCGCATCGGCGAGCGGCTGGTCAACGATGTGGCGCCGAAGGACCGCGACATCGCCATGGTGTTTCAGTCCTATGCGCTCTACCCGCATATGGACGTCTCCTCGAACATGGGCTTCAGCCTGATGCTGAAGAAGGCCGAGAAGAAGACGATCGACGGCAGGGTGGGCGCCGCCGCCAAGCGCCTCGGTCTGGAGACGTTTCTCGGCCGCCTGCCGCGCCAGCTTTCCGGCGGTCAGCGCCAGCGCGTCGCCATGGGCCGCGCCATCGTGCGCGATCCCAAAGTCTTCCTGTTCGACGAGCCGCTGTCGAACCTCGACGCCAAGCTGCGCGTACACATGCGCGCCGAGATCAAGGCGCTGCACCAGCAGCTGAAGACGACCTCGGTCTATGTCACGCACGACCAGGTCGAGGCGATGACCATGGCCGACCGCATCGTCGTCATGCATGACGGCTATGTGCAGCAGGTCGGTCATCCGCTGGAGCTCTACGATCGTCCCGCCAACACTTTCGTCGCCGGGTTCATCGGCTCGCCCGGCATGAATTTTTTGCCGGCAAAGGTCGCCAAGGGCGGCAAGGTCGATGCCATGCTGGCCGACGGCCAGAAGCTGAGGCTGCCGGACGGATTGCCGCTGAAGGATGGCGATGCGCTGACCGTCGGGCTGCGGCCGGAACACATCCGGCTGGCCGACGACGGCCCGCTGAAAGGTCAGGTCGAGGTCGTCGAGCCGCTCGGCCTGTCGACGCAATTCTATGTCAGGCTGGCCAACCAGCAGATCTGCGTCTTCGTCATGGGCCGCAGCAATGTCAAACCGGGCGACGCGATCCGGCTCGCCGCCGACCCAGCGGCGCTGCATCTGTTCGATCCGGCAAGCGGCGCTCGCATCGGATAGGTCAGCGCCGGCGGAAGGCGTCCAGAGTGTAATCGGGCCACGCGCCAGGCTCTTGGAACAGTCCGGTCAGGTCACCTGATAGTCGGCCAATATCCCGGACAAGACCAGCCCGGTCGCCACGCCTGCACCGACCCCTGCCTGGGATGTCGTGCTCGACGCGAATCCTTCTCCTCCGAGATCGTCGGCGAGAACCTGTCGAAGAAGACGGCGATCTGGCGAATCTGTGGACCGACAACATGGAATTGGCCCGCCATGCGCGCCGCTTCATCGACGTCGGCCGGGAGACGGCCCGGCGCAAGGCCGAACTCGTCTCGGCCTCGCAGAAGCCCTGACGCTTCGATACTGCCGCGAGGTGAATTGCGGTTTTCTGCGGCCGCGCTCTGCTAGACTCCCGTGATTCGTCTCGACAGGGAACGGCATGAGCAAGGCTCTCGGCACATTCGCATTGGTCACGGTTCTGAGCGCCTTGCTGATGGCGCTGTCGCTGGCGGTCGCCAGGCACGGCTACCCCCAGGGCGCCTTCGGCGTTAAGCGTCTCGACGGCATTGCCGACGCGGGTTCGTTCCTTGCCATCGCCGCCATTTATTTCTTCAGCGCGCTGTTGATGATGATCCTGCCCATCCGCGCCGCCGGGGTTGTGCTTACGCATGCCGCCGACGCGATCTTCTGGGCGACGATCGTGCTGTTCGCCGCCATTGTCGGTTCGCTTCTCGCCCGATGGGCGCTCGGCCAGCGCGAGGTGCCTTGGACAATTCTCAACTGGCGCTTCCTGTTCGTCCCGGCGATCGTCGGCGCGCATCTCGCCATGAATGAGCTTCGCCGCAACATCCTGCTCAGAAGCCTGTTCTTCGTCATCTTCGCCGCGGCAACGCTCGCCTGCCTGTTCTGGTCGTTCTCTCTCTGAAGGAGGCCGTCAGGCCTTTGTCGTGAAGGACGAAGCCGGTGGACTTCCACCGCCGCGCGCCTACCTTTATCGAAAGCTCTCGGGTAGACGTTTGCGCCGACCATGGCTATATCATTTGTCTGACAAATGATCGGCGCTTTGCCACGCCAGCCAATCTCGAACACACTTGCCAATCTCGAAGGAATGAAGATGACCGTGCTCCGCAAGAACCTGATCGACGGCGAGTGGCTGGGCGAGGCCGGCTCGCGCAACATCAACCCGTCGAACACCAACGATGTGGTCGGCGAATACGCCTCGGCCGGGCCGGAGGAGGCCAAGCAGGCCATCGCGGCCGCCAAGGCGGCCTTCCCGGCCTGGTCGCGCTCCGGCCCGCTGGCGCGCCATGCCGTGCTGAAGAAGACTTCCGACGAGATCATGGCGCGCAAGGACGAGATCGGCCGGTCTCTCGCTCGCGAAGAAGGCAAGACCCTGGCCGAAGGCGTCGGCGAAACTATCCGCGCCGCGCAGATCTTCGACTTCTTCGCCGGCGAGACGCTGCGGCTGTCGGGTGAGATGGTGCCGAGCGTCAGGCCCGGCGTCGGCGTCGAGATGACTCGCGAAGGCGTGGGCGTCGTCGGCATCATCACGCCGTGGAACTTCCCGATCGCCATTCCCGCCTGGAAGATTGCGCCGGCGCTGGCCTACGGCAACACCATCGTCTTCAAGCCGGCGGAACTGGTTCCCGAAAGCGCCTGGACCATCGTCGACATCCTGCATCGTGCCGGGCTGCCGAAGGGCGTGCTCAACCTCGTCATGGGCAAGGGCTCTGTCGTCGGCCAGGCCATGCTCGACAGCCCGGACGTCAACGCCATCTCCTTCACCGGCTCGGTCGGCACGGGAAAACGCGTCGCGGCGGCAAGTGTGGAGCATATGCGCAAGTTCCAGCTCGAGATGGGCGGCAAGAACCCGCTCGTCGTGCTCGACGACGCGGACCTTGCGGTCGCGGTCGATTGCGCCGTCAACGGCGCCTATTTCTCGACCGGCCAGCGTTGCACCGCGTCCTCGCGCCTCATCGTCACCGCAGGCATCCACGACCGCTTCGTCGACGCCATGAAGGAGCGCCTGGACAAGCTGGTCATCGGCGACGCGCTGGACGCCAAGACCCAGATCGGCCCGGTCGTCGACCAGACCCAGCTCAAGCAGGATGAGGACTATATCGCCATCGGCCGCCAGGAAGGCGCCGAGCTCGCCTTCGGCGGCGAGCGGCTGGAGCGCGAGACTCCCGGCTTCTATCTCAGGCCGGCGCTGTTTACCGGCGCCACCAATGCCATGCGCATCTCGCGCGAAGAAATCTTCGGCCCGGTCGCCAATGTCATCCGCGTCAAGGATTATGATGAGGCGCTGACTGTGGCCAACGACACGCCGTTCGGCTTGACCTCCGGCATCTGCACGACAAGCCTGAAGCACGCGACGCATTTCAAGCGCAACTCCGAAGCCGGCATGGTAATGGTCAACCTGCCGACGGCGGGCGTCGACTTCCATGTGCCGTTCGGCGGCCGCAAGGGCTCGAGCTACGGCCCGCGCGAGCAGGGCCGCTACGCCATGGAGTTCTACACTACCGTCAAGACTGCCTATACGTTCGCCGGCTGACGGGCAGGCTTCATGACCTCTGACTTTGCCGGAATGGCCTGGCTCAACCCGCCGCCGCACCATGTGTTCGGCGACGGGACGCTGCATGTCCGCACCGGCAAGGAGACCGACTTCTGGCGCGAGACTTTCTACGGCTTCCGCCGCGACAACGGTCATTTCCTCTATCGTCCCGCGGCGGGCGACTTCAGCGCCGAGGTCAGCGTCAAGGGCAATTACGAGGTACTCTACGATCAGGCCGGGCTGATGCTGCGGCTCAGCGAAACGCACTGGATCAAGGCCGGCATCGAATACACGGACGGCCTCGCCTATTTTTCCGTTGTCGTCACCAACGACACCTCCGACTGGTCGCTGGTCAGCATTCCGACAGACCCCGACGGCGTACGGATCCGTCTGACCCGCCACGCCGAAGCCATTCGCGTTCAGTACCTCGAAGCCGCGGACGGCCGCTGGAAACCGGTGCGGCTGGCCCATTTCCCGGTCTCGCGGAGCGTCGACGTCGGCATGATGTGCTGCTCGCCGCAGCGCGAAGGCTTCGAGGTGATGTTCTCGGGCTTCAGCGTTGGCCCGCCAATCGCGAGAGAGTTGCACGATTGATGGTGGCGCGCGGCGCTGCCCGCGCGCACCTGCGACGCTGCCCTTCGCGGCCGGCTGTTTCTGGAGGGAAACTGGGAAAGGCGGGGCCTCACCAGGGGACGTGCTGTATCTCCAGCCGCGGCAGTCCGATCGGCCTGATGCCGAGATCGTTCGCCAGGGCGCCGAAACCCTCGGTCTCGATCAGGTCGCGATAGGGGATCTCCGGAAAGCGAAGGCCGCCGCGATGCAAGGCGGCATCGACCAAGAGCATGGTGCCGCCGACACCATCCAGGCCGATGCTGTCGAGGTGGCGGACGTCGCTCATATGCAGCCTTGCATGTGTGTGCCGCGGAGGCTGATAGAGACCGTCGTGAACATGGCGGAAGTAGTTATGATCTCTGTTGTGCCGCACCGTGACGAAACTGTTGAGGTCGAAGCTGTCGCCGCCTGGGACTTTCACGCAGTGCGGCGCGACGATGCGGTGCCCCCTTGCAATCAGCCGGGTCACGACGTCCGCTGGAAAACGCCAGACATCGATGTCGATCCACAGCGCCCAGTCGTCCTCGTCTCTCAGCCCATGATCGATCAGATGGTTACGCACCTTGGCGATGCCGCTGCGCCTGACGCGTTGCAGCTGCCGGTTCGCTCGCTTGTCGCGGTCAAGCTCGGTGCCGAGTTTTTTCCGCAGCAGCACGACTTCGCGATAGTCCTTGCCCAGGGCCGCAGTGGCGCCTTGCAACCGCTCCCAGCTGCCATCTGAACTGTCGCCTTCGCAAAAGACGAGCTTCATCTTGTCCTTTGGGAAGTCGAGCTGCCGCAACGCGGCGAGGAATGGCTCTATGTGTTGGGCCGCATCGCGCAGCGGCACCAGCACGGCGAGGTTGGATCCTAATGGCGGCGGCGCCGCGATGGCCGCTTGGCTGACGCTTTGCCGGGCGGCTTGCTCATCGGAAACAGTCCCGCGCGTCAGGCGGTTCCGGGCCTGGTAGATCAACTTGCGCAGCCTATGCCGCAACCGGGTGGGCCTCTCCGGCGTCCACCATGTGCCCGCCCAGTGGTGGATCGACAACGTCATGCCGCCGCTGCCCGCCCGCTTTCCCGACGAATCGAGAGGCGAGTACAATTCGGCCGGATGGATCGCAAACGCCGTCTGGTCAGGATAGCCGAGTTGCGCGGAGGTAAGCACGCACGGCCCGGTGGCGTCGATCGCCTGTTTTGCGCGGACGAGCCCGGGCAGGAACGACAGCAAATGAAGCCAGAACGGGTGTCCCGGCGGGCTGGCCATAGTCCCGTTGAACAGAAGGTAAGGCAATCCGCGAAAGTCCGCCTGCACGCGTGCGTGGGCGTCCGGCTCCGTGCAGAACACGATCCGATCCTCGCACAGGAGCGGATCGAACGGCGCCACGCATTCGCAATCGATATCGGCATAGACGCCGCCGAAATGGTGGAGAAGCAGATAGCGACCCGCGTCGGCGCGCAGGATACCATACTCGTAGCTGCAAAATGTCGGCAGGAAGCTGGGATAGTGTGCGGCCACGAACTCGAGCAAAGTCCGATCGTTCCAGAACATCATCGTCCAGTCCGGATGATGCCGCTTCCAGCTGTCGACATAGCCTTGGAAACGGGGTGGGACGATGTCGGTCTTCCACGTCTGGTGCAGGATTCTCGGGATCATCCGCGGCTCACGGCTTGAACTTGGTCACAGTCGGCGTCGACGCGGGTGCCATCCAGGCCCAGGCCCTGACCGACGGCCTCGCGGATCGCTTGCGGCCCGAACCGCGACCATGCGGCGTCATGGGCCCGGACGCGAAGGCTGGCCATGCGCGCATCGTCGGAACAAAGTCTGACCGCCATGTCGGCCAATCCCTCGTCGGTGTCCGACAGAAGCACCTCGTCGCCCTCAATCAGGTCGAGACCCTCGGCTGCCAGCGGCGTTGCAATGACCGGGACCCCGCAGGCCATTGCTTCGAGGATCTTGATCCGCGTGCCGCCGCCCATGGCGAGCGGGACGATGCTGAGATGGGCAACGGACAACAGAGGTCTGATATCGTCCGGATCCTCGACCAGACTGACCCCATCCAGTCCTGCCAGGGCGCGAACGCGCGACTCGGGCGAACGGCCGGCAAGAACGAGCTTCGCGGTCGGCAGCGTCTGGCGAATGCGGGGCAAGATGGTGTGCCCCAGCCGCTCGGCGGCGTCGACGTTCGGCTGATAGCCCAGATGCCCAACATAGAGGATAAGGGGAAACGCATCCGAGACGGCTCGCTGCAGCGGCAGTAGCCGCGGCAGCTCGTCCGCTCGCGGGATGCCGTTTGGCACGATGTGGACGGAGACTTGCGGCCGGACAAACGCCTCCAGCCGCTGGCGGTCCCGTTGCGAGCACACCCAGATCCGGTCGACGATGGCTGCCGCCTTTCTCTCGAGCGCCCTGAGGTCTGAGGAAAACGGCCGCCAACGCTTCTTGCGCGGCAACTGACCGGCGAGATCCGATTCGACATTGTGCATGTCCAGAACGAGTTGCCGGACCATCGGCCGCAACGGAGCGAGAAATCTGAACAGACCAACGCCTTCGACGACGATAGTATCCGGGCGAAAATCCGCTACGAGCGCCTTGAGCCGCGCCAGCGCCGGGAGCGGTATCCGGCTCTCGCCCTTGGCCCTCCAGCGGGCGAGCGAAGGCGCTCGCGGTTCGGACTTGTTCATGAGCTCAGTCACGCGAATGTCCAGCCCGGCAGGTTGGACGTCGCTGCTTGGCGGCAGGAGCGAGGCCAGGCAGACCGGGCCGAACGCGGCTGCCGCCGTGGCGTTGCCGAAATTCCGGAGATCGGCGCCGGACCTCGGCGGAAACGGCGGGTCGTGGCATATGATCAGCGTGCGGCGCGACGTCGCTGAATTGGGCATTGGCGACATCCTAGCCTCGGTCTCGGTCAGTCGCCCGATTCGGATCCTGGCCAGATATCGCATCGCCTTCCAACTGCGGCCCAGCTCCGTATGCGCTCGGACCGCGCGCATCATGCCGCCAGCATCGGCGAACTTGCGGTGCCTGATCAGCTGTCGGGCGATCCGCTGAGCTATCCAGGCCTTGCGCCACTGCACCGCCTCCCGTTCGACGCCGGCGGCAGCCAGCCCGTTCAGTTCCAGCGCTATGGCAAGGAAGGTCCTGCGCGGTGCCGTGATGAAGCGGCGCGCCATGCGTTCCTCGTCATGGTGGTAGAGCAGCACCGGGGTCTCGACGGTAACCACGTCGGCACGGGCCAGCACGGCGGTCCAGTAGCAGGTGTCCTCATCGAGGCCGATCGTTTCGGGAAAGCGGAGGTTTGCGGTCGCCCAGTCGGCGACCAGGGCGCTTCCCATCGCGATTGGCCACACTTCGTTGCGAAGGTAGCGCCGCACATTCTCTCGCCGGTCCGCGCCGTAGCCTTGCGGTGCCTTGAGCTTGTCCGGCCGGCTTTTTGTCCGCCGTATGCTGGCCCCGACGGCAAGGCCGGCGCGAGGCGGGCCTGCCAGCGCCGCGCTCAGCCGCGACAGGCTGCCGGGCATCACCTCGTCGTCGGCATCGAGAAAGAATATGGATGTGCCGCTTGCCCGCTCGAGTCCGACATTGCGCGCGGCGCCCGCTTTGCCCAGTCGAACGCCCACCACGTCCAGCGGCAAGCCGTGACGGTGCGCGCTTTGCCTCGCCATCGCAGCTGTCTGGTCGTTCGACCCGTCGTCGATCACGAGAATCTCGCGGATGACCGCTCTGTCGGAAGCCAGACTGCCGAGTGCCGCTTCGATGGTTGCAGCCGCGTTTCTTGCCGGGATAACGACGGTGATGTCAGCCGCCACAGGTGAGCCGCTCATTGCTGTTCGAAGAAGCCACGCTTGAGCAGCCGGTCATAGCAATGCTTGAGCATCGACACCGGGCGCAGCGAAAGACTGTCAAGATTGCCCACCACCTGAGGTTCCATGTCGAATGGCGACTGGCCTTCGATCCAGCTGTAGGAGGAGCCGTCCTTCAGCTCCGACGGGCAGCCCACGACATAACCGCCCAGCGCCTTCGCGTGACCCACCCGGCGCAAGCCGAAATGGAGGCTGGAAGAGACCACCGGTTCCCGCGTTCTTAGATAGACATGAAATCCGCTCGGCGATTTTGCTATTGGTGTGCCGTTCGCAATTGCCTTGTGACTGGACCGCCAGGCACGATAGCCGGCGTCGTCATCGAAATCGAGGATCATCAGGTTCGCAAATCCCCCCAATATGCCGACATTGCCGGCAAAGTCGCCAAACCAGCGTGCGACGTCGCTGCGGCCCGGCGGCTTCTGCGCCAGTTGGAAGGTGATGGAGGTGAACGCCAGTTCCTTCAAGTCCTTGCGCAACGTCCGCAGATGCAACGGATCATACTCCATGGCCGCGAGGTCGAGATGCTTGCCGCCGGCACGAAGCGGCAGGCAGATATAGCCGCGCTCGAACAGCCTTATGGCATAGTCGGTCAGTGCCCCAGCCTGCATCCGCCAAATGTTCCGGGATCGAGACGTTCCCGACAATCTGTTGGGCCGAACGGTCCGTTCGTCAAGCGCCGGCGCCTTCGCCGCGACCGCCCGCACTGTCGTCAGACATTCTTGATCGACTTCCAGTGACTTAGCCGTTCTGCGATCAACTCCACGCGCCGCTGATTGTCGTTCCCGTCCAGGATGGTTAAGTCCTGCGGATCGGCGCGCAGATAGACGCCGGACGTTCGTGCATTCACCTCCGGATTCGTGTCCGAACGTGTCGTAAAATATCCGGACGCGCGCCCGGCGGATTCCAGCCGGATTTCGCCTGTCCCGTGCAGCTGCGGCGCGTTGGCGTCCAACGGCCGTTCCCCGTTCCAGTAGTAGAAGATGCCCGAAGACTCTCCTTTCTCCTTCGACGCCTCGCTCCAGTATCTGGCTGACAGGCTGCCATTCTCCTGCCATGAGCGGCCGTTCAGTTCCAGCGCGCCGTTGCGGTCCCGCGAGATCCTGAGCAGACTGACCGCGGAAGGCTCCCTTGCTGTGCGCTCTGACAGGGAGAACTGCCACCAAAACCCCTCTATGCGGGCGACTCGCCCCTCATTTTCAATGGCATTCCGCAGTTTTTGATTGATCGCTCTGGTCTCCGCGGCGGTCGCTGCCTCGCCGTAGCGTACCGACGTCAGGCCGAGCAGATCGCTGGGAAGCTTGGCACCATTCGCATGCAGGATGAAGGTCCGGCGCATGCCGAGAACCCCGCCGAACAGGCCGGCCTCGAAAACCACATTGTCTCGCGGAGAAGCCTGGGCGGGAACTGTGGTCGATTCCGGCTGGCTCGCGCTCGTCCAGTCGTCCTGGGCGAACACGAAAGCGGCGAAGTCGACCTCGCGCGTCAGCTCGAGGAGACGCCCCAGCGTTGTCGTCCCGGGATTGAAGGATGTCGTCCAGGGTTCGACATTGGCAATATCTTCAAGGCCACGCTGCAGCGCCTGCAGCAGCTTCTTCTGTTTTCCTGACGAGCCCAGGAAGATTCGCGGCTTGGCCATTCGTTTTTCTCCGGCGCGATAAGAGTCCTCACAGCGTAGGCGGTTGTCCTATCTCATTGCAACGACTGCATTACCATGACACGCCTGCCGCTACACCTCGGCGCGGTGCTGGAAAAACTGCATGAACAGCTCGCGCTCGGTGGTGATGTCGAGCTTTTGCCACCTCCCGGTCGTCATCGACTGCACCGTACTCAGGACAACACTTCAAGATTGCAAAGTCGGCGACGACGCCGAAGAACAAAGGCCAACGCTCCTCCGCTCGGAAGAACGCGGCGGACGCTGGGCATCTTGCTCGGGGACCTGTTCTCGCATGAGCCGATAATCGAAATCGATTTTCGGAAGGGATCATCCGGCAACGAGCAACAGGCCGCCCCATTCCGGCCTTTTCGCTGTGTGATATGCCTGTGATAACGCCTCTTTGCCCGTGGCGACATTTCCGGTTGAGCGATCGGCGATAGGGCGATAGATTATGCTGCAGTGCACAATGAACCCGGTAGGGCCGAACGTCGGCTCGTGCCGGCTATCAGACACTGAACCGCGCTAACTGTTGTTTACGCAATTCCCGACGGAAGACGGTCACACACTTTTCCTGGAATTGCTCCAAGGCTGAACGGACGAAAAATCCGGCATGAAGATTCCAAAATCCATTCTGCTCGATCCGGAGGCAAACAAGGCCTATGGCGCCTTTGCCGTCGCGGTTTCCGTTCTTGCCTTTGCCTATTCCAGCAATTTCGGTCAGGTCCTAATCCTCGCCTATTACGCGGTCTGGCTGCCGCTGTTCTTCGTCGACTACCGGCGTTTCACCTGGAAGCTCTCGAACGCTTGGCTGCCGATACTCTTCGCGACTTATGTCTGCCTGTCGGTCTTCTGGTCGCAGGCTGCCGGCATCAGCGCGCGTGCGGCGGTGCAATATTCCTCGCATATCGTCTGTGCCTATATCGCGGCCCGCACCATCAGCGTGCGGACGCTGGTCCTGGGCTCGCTGATCGGGATATTCGTCGTTCTGCTCTACTCGCTGAAAGTCAACGCTTACGCGCTGGACATAATGGACGGCACCTTCAATTTCGTCGGCGCCTTCGCCTCCAAGAACCAGGTCGGGTTCTTCTCGTCGTTCGGCATCTTTTTGTCTTTCGTCTTCCTGATGTTTTACCGGCGCAACTGGCTGAGCTTCTTCTGGACCGCGCCGATCATCCTGATGTCGGCATACATGCTGGCAATCTCCCACTCGGCGACATCCGTCGCCTCGCTGCCGGCGGTGCTCGGCATCGTCATCTTGCTCACCATGAGCAGGGTCCTGTCGCGGCGCTACCGCCGCGTGCTGTTCGTGGTCGGCGGCGGCGCGTTGGTGGCCGGCGTTGTGGCCGCGCTGAACCTCGGCCTGCTGGACGTCGTGCTCGGCATCTTCGGCAAGGATTCGACGCTGACCGGCCGCACCTATCTCTGGCAGCAGGGCTGGGAGGCGGCGCAGCTGCACCCGCTGCTCGGCTACGGCTATGCCGCCTACTGGGTGCAAGGGTTCGCCGATCCGGAACGGTTGTGGGCCGAGTTCTACATCACGACCCGCACCGGCTTCCATTTCCACAACACCTATATCGAGACCCTGGTCGAGATCGGCTTCGTCGGCGTCACCATGCTGGCGCTGATCATCCTGCGCGCCTTCTACGGCCATATCTCGAAGGTGGTGTTCGGGGTCTGGAGCGCCGATTCGGTGGTGCTCGCCGGCGCCGTCGGGCTGATGCTGATCCGCTCCTTCTTCGAGGTCGAGATCCTCGGCCCTTACTTCATGGCCTCCTTCATCGTCTATTATGGCCTGTTCAAGCTGACCCCGCTGCCGGTTGCCCGGCGACGGCGGGTTGCCATTCCTGTCCAGGATGAAAAGCCTGCCAACGGCCACATGCCGGCGCCGGTCTGATCGCGCTTTTCGCCTCGGTCGCGTCGAGGAGTTAAAGCATGTCCCCCGAAAGCGAGAACCGGTTTCGGGTCAAAGACATGCGTAAGACCAAAAGCCTAAAGAGCACGGAGTAAATCTGAAGGATTGCGACGCGCTTTAGGCCACGGCTCGCGAGCGCTGCATTTGCCGCTGCAGGAAGCGGCGCACCGGCTCGTCATAGATGCGGGTGGCAATGTCGGCGATGACGATGACCGCAGCGGCCATCACGATTCCGAACCAGGGATGATGCGCGAACGGGTCGACCGACGCCGCCTTGCCGGCCCCGGCAATGATCATCAGCATCGGCGTGTGGATGATGTAGATCGGATAGGAAACCCGCCCCAGCCAACCATAGAAGCTAGCCAGTCGCGGCGCCGTCGGTGCCACCGCGCCGGTCACCACCATCAGCGGGAACACGACGGCGATAGAGGCGAGGTCGTAGGCGACACGCCCGGCAGCGCCCGCAGGCGCGATGGCGAAGACGATCAGCGTAAGCAGGATCGCGGCCTCGACCCACCAGCCGCGCCGCAGAAAGCCGAGGCCATCCTGGTAGCGCGCCATCGACCGGCAGAGCAGCACGCCGAGGAAGAAGGAGAACGACACGCGCGGCAGCCCGCTAATGATGGTCTTGCCGGTCATGCCGAAATCGAGCGTGCCGGCAAGTGCCGAGGCGACGATCAGCAGCACCAGGCTGACAGCCACCAGCACCGTCAGCACACGTTTCGACAGCAGGAAGAAGACGGCGGCATAGGCGATGTTGACGATCAGCTCGAAGAACAGCGACCACGAAGCGGGATTGAGCGGAAAGATCGTATGGTAGGCATCGCCGACCAGCGGAATGAAGAGTATGCCTGTCGTGAGCTGCGTGCCGATCTCCGACAACGGCATGTATTCCGTCGCAATCAGCCTGTTCTTGATCAGCAGATAGAAGCAGCCGAGCAACGTGCCGGCGAGGTAGAGCGGGTAGAGGCGTATCAGGCGGATGGCCAGGAAGGTGCCGAAGCCCATGCCGTTCTCGATCTTGCGGTCGTAAGCGTGGGCGATAACGAAGCCGCTGAGCAGGAAGAACAGGTCTACCGCAAGATAGCTCGACGGCAGCACTTTGCCATCGGCCAGAAAGGGCGAGAAGTGATAGAGCATCACGCTGATCGCCGCCACGCCGCGGATGGCGTCGAGGTTGAGGTAGACGTGACGCGGAGCGGCAGGCTGCATTCTATGCCTTCAAGCGGTCCAAACAGATTGCTCGCCCGCACCTTGGCGCGAACGAGCCTGACTTGTTCCTCCCGCAGACCGCGCTGAGCGAGGCCCGGGCGCCTGGCTACTGGCTGGCCATAGGTGGGCCGCCGGCACTCGGCGCCAGCTTCACCTTGATGACGTCGCCCGGCAGCACCGGCGTGTCTTCCTTGGCGTCGATCTCGCTGGTCTTGCCGTCGGCAACACGCACCAGCGAATACAGCAGGGCCGGTTCCTGGCCGCCTGTTATCGCAGCCGCCATTGCGGGATCCGAGGCCGCGGCGATCAGGCCCTTCTGCATGGCAGTCCTCAGCGTCGCCTCGTTCAGGTCGGCCTCGGCCTGCTGCCGGCTCGCGGCCAGGTTGGAATTGAGCGTGTTGCGGGCATCGATGGCGTCCTGATCAGCTTTGCTGATCGACTGCTTGGCGGTGAGGATGGCCGTCTCATAATCCAGGATCTTGCCCTGCAGGTCCGCCACCGACTGTTTCGAATCGAGCAGTCGCGCATTGGCGACAAGGCCCTTCTGGGCCAGCGGACCGATGCTGGTGAGCTGCTGCTGCGCCAGATCCACTTGCTGCTGCTGATTGGCGATTTTCTTCTGCAGCGATTCAATCTCGCCTTCGAGCACGCCTTTCAGGTCATCGAGCGCGTCCAGCTTCAGCTTCAGCGCCTTCTGGTCGGCCGTGAGGATCTGCATCTCGTCGGCAACGATGGCCTGCGTTCTCGGGTCGTCCGCAGCCTCCTTCGGAATCTCGAAGCTCGTCTTGCCGGCAAGGTCTGCGTCGATGCGGGCACGCTTTATGATCAGCCGCAGCCGCTGGTCGTCATAGATATCGAAACTGCCCTTGGCGGTGACCAGGTCCTTGCCGAGCTGAGGGCCGTAATCGGCGTTGCGCCGAATGCCGCCGGCGATGCTCACCGCCTTCAGTACCGTAAGGTCCGGCACGTAGGGGAACTGGCCAGGGTTCTGCACTTCGCCCGAAATGTAGAATGGCCGGAACTGCGCCATCTCGACCGAGGCTTCAGGCTTGTCGGGCAGTGCCAGCTTGCGCTGCAGCGCGAGACCGATCGCGGCAGCGATCTCCGAGGTCGTCTTGCCGGCCGCCTGCATCTCGCCGACGAACGGTACCGAGAGCGTGCCGGCGGGGCCGACCGAATAGTCGCCGTTGATGGATGACCAGTCGCGGAACGTGCCGTCGACCGTCTGCCACTCGGCGATGCGGATGTTGAGTTTGTCCTGCGGCCCGAGACGATAGTCTCCAGCCACCGCCATGGTGGGGATCGCAAGAGACAGGGCAAGCGCCACGGCCGCAAACCGGCTGGGCGCCTTGGAAAGGAGTCCGAGGGGGTGGTTTTTCAATGAGCGTTTCCGATCCGCGTTAGCCCCATCCGCCCGATGAGATTACTGCCGGACGCCTGTCCCGAGGTTGGCGGGACAGGCCTGGCGGTCAATAGCTGCCGCGCGCCATCCACACGGCAGGCACGGTTTTGACGATAATGCGAATGTCCTCGACCATCGACCAGTTCTCGACATAGTGGCGATCAAAGGCGACGCGCGTGTCGTAGGACACGTCGTTGCGCCCGCTCACTTGCCACAGCCCGGTGAGGCCTGGGCGCGACTTCAGATAATAGACTGCGGCGCTGCCGTAGATCTCGAGCTCGTCGCGTACGACAGGGCGGGGCCCGACCAGGCTCATGTCGCCCTGCAGGATGTTGATGATTTGCGGCAGCTCGTCAAGGCTGAGCTTCCGCAGCACCGCGCCGACACGCGTCACGCGCGGATCGTCCTTCAGCTTGCGCGTCGCCGCCCATTCGGCGGCGGCATCCGGATTGGCCGCCAGATGCGCGGCGAGCACCTTCTCGCCATCCTGCACCATGGTGCGGAATTTGAGGCAGGCAAAAATCCTTCCGCCGCGACCGATCCGCTTGTGGCCGTAGAAGATCGGGCCGCGGTCGGAAAGCTTGACCAGCAGGGCGACCATCAGGAAAAGCGGGCTGAGCAGGACCAGACCCGCCAGGGAACCGACGATATCGAAACTGCGTTTGAGCAGACCGCCGATGGGGGGTGGAAAATCAATGCCGGCCTGCGAAAAACCCGCATTAGCCGGCTTGGCGACGTCCCTCATGCAAAAGCTCCATACGTTGAACGGATGGTTTACGGCACGATACCAAAAAAATGCTGCAGCGCAACACACAATTTCCCATTCGCGTGAAATGTTCCCGTCATGAATTGATCAAATAATAAACCTGCCCTGCCCAAATTTTGGCCTTTGTGGCATGTTTATGACAAGGTGAGAGGCTTTTTGGGAGATGTAGTACAGCTTTCAGGCTGATTTTGGGCAATGCATTCTTTGCTGCAGACGAACGACGGTTGCACGTCGTAGGAATCACTCGCGCAGGTAAGTTCTTCGCATTAAATACTGGTTAATGTTTCGGGTTCTACTGTCGAGGATTTCGCTATAGTGAATAGGTGGCGATGCAGGGGTGTGCGCCGCAGCATGGCAGAGTCGATGCCGCGAAACCCTTGACTTGATGTGCATTTGGCCTTGCCGCAAAGGTCTCGCCTTAATAGAGTGGCAAACTGTTGCTGTCATAGTCTGGATGGGTCGGAAAGGCCGGAAGCAACCGGTCGGATTGGGCAGCCAGAAATAGCTCTCTGGCGGAACGGGGAGTTACGCGGGTGGGTAAGCCACAGCCTTTGCATGCGCGTGCCGGTTGACGGGCCGACGAGCATGTCTTTGCCAAAGTTCATCGTCGGGATGATATTCACGCTCGCTGTTGTAGTCGGCTGGTCCTGGCTCGACGGCGAATCGCTTGGCACCATCATCATGCGCGCCGTGATTTGCGCTGTCGTCATTCAGGTGGGGTACTTCGTTCTGGTGTTCGCCATGATCGCCAGGAGCGGGCCGATACCCGCCGACAAGGCGCGGCAGGCCGACCGTGGCATCAAGGTGCCCGATGGCGAAAAGCTAACCGCGCGGCGCGGCAGCCTCCGCTGATCGTTCAGCCGGCGCAGGGGGCGGCGCATTGTCGGCCCATGTTGCGGTTTCCCGTTCGGCCCGTTCGCCGGAGAGCATCCTGGCCAGCCGGCTGCCCGACTTTGCTTTCAGCCGCTGATATTGCCCGACCTCGACGATGCGGCCGCCCTCGATGGCCACGACCCAGTCGGCAAAGGCGATCATCGACGGCCGATGCGCGATGGTGAGGATAGTCATCTTGCCGCGCAGTTCCTCGATCGATTGAGCGATCAGCGACTGATTCTGCCAGTCGAGCGCGCTCGTCGCCTCGTCGAGGATGAGCAGCGAGGGTTCGCGCAGCAGCGCCCGTGCCAGCGCGATGCGCTGACGTTCGCCGCCGGAAAGCCTGACGCCGCGATCGCCCACCACCGTTTCGAGCCTCCGGTCGAGCCGCTCGACGAAGTCGGCCGCATGAGCCTTGCGCAGCGCAGCCCAAAGCTCCTCGTCGCCGGCCTGCGGCGCCGCCAGGCGCAGATTGGCGCCGATTGTGTCGTGCAGCAGAAACACGTCCTGCGGCACATAGGCCACCTGGCCGCGCCAGGCCCTGCGGTTTTGCGCGGTGATCTCGACACCGTCCGCCAGGATCCCGCCCTGGCTCGGCTCGAGCAGCCCAAGCAGCATGTCGGCGATCGTGCTCTTGCCCGAACCGGACGGGCCGATCAGCGCCGTCACCTCGCCAGCGGGAAGGCCGAAGCTAATGCCGCTCACCACCGGCCTTCCATCGCCGTCGCCATAGGCGAACGAGACGTCGCGGATATCCAGGCCCCTGTCGAGCGACAGCCTTGCGTTCGGCGCGGCATCGCCGGGCTCCATCTCGCGCTCGGCATCGAAGCGCGCCTGCAGGGCCTGCATGGCGGTGTAGGCCGGCAGGTTGATCAGCATCTGCTGCGCCTGCACCTGCATGTCCATGAAGCGGGGCGCGACCCGCATGAAGACCAGGAGCAACACGACGATTTCCGCAAGGGAGAGATGGAAGCGGACCAGCGCGATATAGATGAACAGGCTGAGCCCGATCACGCTCGCGACCTGGAACAGCGCGGTGCCGATGGTGCTGTTGCGGACATAGGCGACATTGTCCGTCTTCATCTTGTCCAGCGTCGCGCGGAGCTGCGCGAAATAGCTCGTCTCGACATTCAGGCTCTTGGCCACCTTGATGCCGCCGAGGAACTCCGAGACCGTGCGGTATTGGTCCTGGCGGCTGCCGGTCAGCACGCGACCGTAGGCGGTGGCGCGCGCACGGAAGGGCTGCAGCGCGATGAACAAGAGCACGCCGATCAGGATCGCGAAGCACGTCATCACCGGCGAGATGAACACCGACACCACGAGATAGCCGGCAAGCAGCAGCGCCGTCTGGGCGAGCATCAGCAGCGAGAAGGCTGCGGCCTGAACGCGGTCGATGTCGCCGGTCAGCGCGTGGTCGAGATCGGAGCTGCGCATGCGGGTGAAGACACCCCAGCGCGCCTTGCCGATGCTCTCGAACAGGTTCATGCGCACCCGGTTGACGAAGTCGTAGAGCAGCCGCGCCATGTAGAGCGACTTGAAGCGGTTGAACATCGCCTGCAGCGCCACCAGCGCGACGAGCAGGCAGAGCACCGTCGCCAGCGAGAGCGTCCCGTCCGGCACCAGCCAGCGCAAGGCGCCCGGTACGCGCACGGCGAAATCCTGGTCGGCACTGCCGATCAGATGCAAGAGCGGGATCAAAAGCAGGATCGAAAGGCCCTCGGTCAGACTCCCGAGGACCAGGAAAGCAAGCGCCGTCAGCGTGCGCTGCCCGCCGATATGCGCCATGACACCACCGAAGCCGGCCACGTCCCGCAAAAGTGTCAGGCGAAGTTTCGAGGACCAGGCCATGCCGCTGCTCACCTTGCCCGGGCCAGATCGCGTTCGATCGCGGCGACGGCATCATCGATCCGCTCCAGGCCTGCCGGCACGTCGAGCCGGCTGACGCCGATCCGGCCGGCAAGCTGCGCGCATTGTTCGAGATGGGTGGACGCGAAATCGCCGACCAGCGCCTGCCGGCCGAACCGCGTGACATAGGAAAATTTGATGATCGCCGGCAGGGCGGCGGCGCCCTTTAGCGGCGTGATCGCCGCCTGCCCGTCGCGCTCCAGCACATAGATCCGGGCCGCCGGCACGGCCTCGCCGGAGAATCCGTCTCGCAGGCGATGCTGCGCCTTCTCGATCTGCGGATGCACCTGCGGCCGCACTTCCGCTCGGCCGATCCTGATGGCCTTCGCGGCATCCGCTGCAAGCTTGAGCTGCGGAAAGCCGGGCAGGATCATCGGCCGTGAAGGATCGGACAGGTCCAGCGCCACGACATCGTCGGTAAGCAGAAGGTGACCGGCGCGGATCATCGCGCCCGCCGTGGTCGACTTGCCGGCACCCTTGTCGCCCATGAAGATCACGCTTTGCCCGCCAACGGCGATCGCGCTGGCGTGCAGGACGAGCAGACCGCGCTGATGCAGCGTGAGCGCCAGCACCGGACCCAAAAGTGGGAAGGCAAGCAGCGGATCATCGACGCCCGGCGCCGGATCGACATCGATCCGGGAGGCATCGCTGATCAGGAAAGTGCCGACGGCTTGCCAGGACAGGTACTGGCGTGTCGGCTCGAAGCGAAAGGCCGCGGCGTTCGCCAATGCAGCCTCCGGAAAATCGATCGGCCCAACAGCGATCTCGATGTCCGGTGTTGCCGGCGCGGTCGGTTCCAGTTCCGGCAAAGCCACCTCCGACCCGATCGTCAGGCCGTACGCCTTGTAGAACCGACGGGCACGCCCGTTTCGAGGGGCCGCTTCGATGGCGGAGCCGGGCCTCGCGGCAAGAGAAGCGGCTGGAGAGTTCATGCAGGGCTTCCATGCTGTTGGACCTGCCGCAGCCATAGCGACAGTGAGGCCGAACGCCAGATATGCTGGACGTCGGGCAGCGTCGCCTGCTCGGGCCGCTGCAGCATGCGCGCATAGACCGCGTTCACCTCGGGCAGATTGACATAGGGGGCGATCAAGTCGTTGTCCGACACCAGCAGCCGGTCCAGCAGATCGCGATGGTTGACGATCATGCCTTTGACCAGGCTGGCGGTGAAATCGATCTTGTCGCGCCGCCACTGCACCGCCGGCGGCAGCACGCCTTCCATCGCCCGGCGCAGCACATGGCGGCCGAAGCCGTTGCGCAGCTTTTCCTCGCCCGGCAATGCCAAGCAGAATTCGACCAGCGGCTTGTCCCAGAACGGATAGCGCGGTTCGACGCCGAAATTGGCGGCGGCCTTGTCGAGAACCTCGAAAGCATGGGGCACCAGCCCGGTGGACAAAAGCCAGCGATGGGTGAGCGCTTCGCTGGTGCTGACATTGGCGGGCATATAGGCCGCGCAATGGAAACGTTCGGCGAGATCGGTACGCCTGGCAAGCTCCGGATTGACCAGTCCTGCCCACGCCGCGCGCGGTGCATGGGAGGGTCTGCGCCGCAGTTTTCCGAGAAGGCGCCTGGCCTTCGCCCTCATCCTGGCAATCCGCCAGGCCGGCCCGTAGGCGGCGAGGAACTTGAAGTACAGAGGCAGCATCCCGTCGCCATAGGTGTTGGCGGCACTGTGCAGCTCGCGCCACAGCTCCAGCCACCTGCCGCGATGGGCGAGCTCATGCAGATACCCATGACCTTGCGATACGACCTCGTCACCGCCGTGGCCGTCGAGAAGCACTGTGACGCCCTTAGCGCTCGCGGTGCGATAGACGCTGCGGGTCAAGGACAGACCGGGCGCCAGGAAGGTCCCTTCCTGTTCCTCCAGAATGCGATCAAACTCGGCGAAGGGCGCATAGTTGCCGACCGCGATCAGCGTGCCGTCGAGCCCATATTGCTCCAGCACTGCATCGATGAAGGGCCGCTCGTCCATCGAAGACCCCCTCTCGAAGACCAGCGAGAAAGTTTTGAGCTTCGGCTTCTGCGTCGCCGCAGCTTGAAGTCCGGCCATGCAGGCGATCGAGGACGAATCGAGCCCACCACTCAGCATGGCACCGACGGACGGATTGCCCCGCATCCGGTTTTCAACCGATCGCGCGAAAAGATGCAGGAACTCGTCCGCTGCATCCGAACGCAGCGGCCTTTGTGACGGCTCAATCTCCCAGTAGCGGCTCAGCACGACCTGATTGTTGGTCACCGTCATGCTGTGCCGAGCGGGCAAGCGAAAGATCTCCGCATAGAGCGTGGATTGCGGATCGTCCGGCAGGCCGGCGAGGAAGCCGGAAATCTGATGCTCGCTGAGCGCCCTGCCGACACCGTCCAGCGCCAGAAGTGGGCCGATCTCCGATGCGAAGGCAAAGCGCCTGTCGGCGCAGTGGTAGTAGAAAGGTTTGACGCCGAAATGGTCACGCGCGCAAAAAAGCGCCCGGCGCTCGGCGTCCCAGATCGCGAAGGCGAAATCGCCTTGCAGGTAGGTCGGACAGGCCTCGCCCCATTTGAGATAGGCGTGCATCAGCAGCATGGCGTCGGCGGCCGATCGGTCGCGCACACCGAGCCGCGCCAGAAGCTCCTCGCGGTTGTCCAGCCGGCAATCGGCCGTAATGGCGAGCTTGCCGCCGGCCATTGTCAGCGGGCCTGAGCCCTGCTCGCCGGTCGTGTTGAGCCAGGCATGGCCTAGTGCTGCGTGTTTGTCCGTCCACCATGAGCTGCCGTCGCGCGCCCGGTGGCGCATGCGCGCCAGCATCTGCTGGATGTCGGCCGCCGCCGCTGGGCTGCCATCCTGTCTCAGCAGAATTCCGGCGACGCCGCTCATCGCCTAGTGTCCGTGATCGACAAGATGGGCAAAGCCGTTGATGGAGCCGCCAAGCACGATGTGGTCGCCGCTGATCAGCCAGGCATGCGCCTTGAGATCGGCGCCGGGGTCGCGCGCGATGCCGATGCTGATCGTGGAGGCCTTGCCCTGGCGGGCAAGCAGATACTGTCCGGCGAGCGCCTGGGTAAGGCAGCTGGCACCCGGCACGTATCGCGCAGCAGCGGCAACGCCCCATGCGACGCGCCGCAGATCGGCGATGGCAGCGTCATTCCTCGCTTCCAGTCGAGTCACCAGAGCGCGCATGCGATTATAGGACGAAAGCGTAAGCCCCAACCGCACGAGGCTGACCACTGCCAGGCAGCGCGCCAGAAACAGCGCCTCCGGCCCGCTAAGCGAGAGGACCCTAGGCCAGTTCCTCATGGTGGAACCTCGCAAGCCCGGCTTCGATCAGTCCCTTGAGCAAGCCCTCGACATCGGCCTTGCAGCGTTCTGTATCGACATCATAGCGGGCGAGCACCGCGCTTGTTATGTCGGGGATCGGTCGTGGCTCCTGGATCAGCTCCCAAATGTAGGCGCCGACGCCGTTCAGGCTGTAGTAGATGTTGGATTTAAGATGGAGCAGCGCCAGTCCGTTGCCGAATTCACAAGCCACGGCATCGCCGCTCGCGACCACGCGGTCATGGTTCGATGGGTTCCAGTGCATCCTAAAACCTCATTGTTGAACGCTTGCGTGACCTCGACCGGGATCGGTTGCCTGCGATCCTTAGGGAGTCCAGGTAGCCCGGGCAGGAGGCCCCGGCTCAGTGTTCGAGGAAAGGGAACGCCCGGAGCCCCAACTGTGACAACTCCGGGCGCTACAAGCTCAGGAGAAGGTGAGCTCACCGACCGGTGTGTGCGCGGGAAATGCCGCGTCAAGCGCCGTCGTCCCGGAGGCACCCTGCGTGATCGTTTCGATCGAACCGTGAACCGTCAGGCTTGGGGTCTCGTACTCTTGCTTTTCAACATTCTGTTCCATTCTATTCTCCAATTAAGACTGGAAGCGGCGTCGGAATGCCGCCAGCATATTGCTATGCTGCATCGCAATTGCTGCACGGCAACATTTATGAGTCAAGCCTGATTTACCAGGCAGTAATCAATTCTTGGTTGCGCAGGCCCGCGTCAGTGATGACGCCGCCGGCTTTTGCATCTCGGGCGAACACCGCTCGAACGTTCAACATCGCCTTTTTGCCGTCTAAGTAAGCGTATGATTTGATTGGGATAAGTCCGTAAGCTTAAGTGGCTATGTGGGAATCGCGAAGAAAATACTTCAGAAAATAGCGAATGCCGGCTCGCCTCGCCGCCACCGGATTTGTCTTCAAAAGTGATCGGCCATGAGCGAATATGAACGCTCAGGTTGCAGGCGCGAGGCGGCTTGGGAAGGCGCTGGATGGCGCTCCTGATTTTTTGGCGATGCTTTTCTTCGCAGTTGCGGTATAAACGCCGCCGCGGGCGGTTTTGCGGAGAGACGACAACGGGCATGACCGTGCAGGATGCTTCTTACGACAGGCTGCGTGCGACCGGCAGTGCCGACGAAGTCGCCTATGTGCAGGCCTGTCTGCGGCTGTTCTTCAATCCGACAGCGCGCGCGGTCGACCATGGCGGTATGCCGGCTCCGGCAATCTGCGTGGCCGACATTACCGACATTGCGAGGTTGAACAAGGTCGCCGTCTTTATGCTCAAGGCTCTCTCGCATGGGGCCACCGGCGCGACGCCTCCCGAATTGCTCGCATGGCTCGATGGTTATCGCCGGCGTACCATGTCGATGAATGCCGCCTGCATCGGCGATTCGATCGCCATCCATCAGGTGTTGCAGGACAGGCAGATCGACTTCGTCTTCCTGAAGGGACCGCTCCAGCAGCAATTGCTCTACGGCGACCATTTCATGAAGCCGTCCGGCGACGTCGATATTCTGGTTTGCCCGTCCGGCTTCGCTGCCGCCCGCGAAGCCCTTCGCTCGGCCGGCTACGAGGTCGCCGGCAAGTCCCGGTCGGTCTGGTGGGTGCGTTTCCTCGGCGAGCAGCACATGGTCCGCGACGATGGCGTGCGGGCCGCAACGGTCGATCTCCATTATCGGCTGCAGCAGCCGGGCTCGCCGAGCCCGCGCGACATCGATGGCTTCCTGCGCCGCAAGCGCGAGGTCAAGGTTGCGGGCGCCTCCATGCCCCTGATATCGGCGTCCGACACGTTGCTCTTGTCATGCATCAGCGTCGCCAAAGCCTTCTTCAACCGCGAGCCCTGCGCCGGCTATGTCTGCGACGTCAGAGCCGCGGCCGGCCGGCTGAACGAAGCCGAGCAGCAGAAACTGCTCGACCATGCCGCTGAGCAGGGCCTCGCCGACACGCTGCTACTTGCTTTGCGCGCGGCCGATGTTCTGCTTGGCGGTACCGGCACGCTGCTTTCGGACCGCGCCACCCGGATCCTGGCGCGCATCGACAATGCCGACCTCTTCCACATGGTGATCGCGCCCTGGCTGTCCTCGTTGCGCTGGCCGCAGCGGCGAACGGTGCTGTGGGAGCTCTGCGGTCGCGAGCCGGTGCGCTATCTGGCGGAGGCCGGCTGGGCGGCTTCCGCCGATCTCAGCCGGCGGATCTTCGAGCGGCCGGCCGCGGCCGCGCCGGTGCGGGGCAACGCATGAAGATCGGTTTTGCATTCATAGGTGGGCTGTCACTCACGCAATCGAAAGGTGAATCATGGCCGTGACGACCCCAAGGGTCTGCGTCATCATCGCCGCCCGCAACGCGGCGCAGACCATACCGGTCGCCATCGCTTCGGCTCTGCGCGAGGCGGAGGTGGCGGAAGTCGTCGTGGTCGACGACGCCTCCACCGACGACACACAGAACGTGGCGCGCGCCGCCGATGATGGCAGCGGTCGGCTCAAGGTGATGCGTCTCGACGTCAACCATGGTCCGTCCTTTGCGCGCAACGCCGCCATCAAAGCCTCCGTTTCGCCTTTCATCAGCATCCTCGACGCCGACGATTTCTTCCTCGAAGGGCGTTTCCGCCGGCTGTTCGCCAACGCCGACTGGGATTTCGCGGCGGACAACATCATGCTGATCAGGGACGATGCCGCGACCGACCCCACCAAGGTCGCGGCTCCGTCCTTCGCGCCAGAACCGCAATTCCTCGACTTCGAGCGTTTCATCGAAGGCAACATTTCTCGCCGCCGCGTGCTGCGCGGCGAACTGGGCTTCCTCAAGCCGGTGATCAGCCGGGCGTTCCTCGATCGTCACGGGCTGAGCTACGATGAAAAGCTGCGGCTCGGCGAGGACTACGAGCTCTATGCGCGCGCGGTCGCCTACGGCGCGCGTTTCAAGATCATCAAGTCCTGCGGCTATGGCGCGATCGTTCGCGCCGACTCGCTGAGCGGCCGCCACAGGACACAGGACCTGAAGCGGCTTGCCGATGCCGATCTGGCCTTGCTGGCGCTGGGCAACCTGCCGGAGGGCTCGAAGGCCGCGTTGCGGCGCCACGAGCGCCATGTGCGCGACAAATACCGGCTGCGGAATTTCCTTGACGTGAAGGCGGAGCGCGGCCTGGCATCGGCCGCCGCCTATGCCTTGGCCAGCCAGTCCAATCTGATCCCGATCGTTCGCGGCGTGGCGGCCGACAAGCTGGACGCCTTGCTCCGCCGCGCCGGCATTGCTGCGAAGCAGCAGGTGCCGCCGATGCGCTTCCTGTTGCCGGCAACAAGTGCCGCAACGGAATGATCCGACAAAAGCGGTCAGCGCGGGCGCCGTTCCCAAAAAAATCCGCTTTCCGAAACTACGAGGTTGCCTACTTGCCCCGAGAATGGCAAGCTATGCTGCGGTGCAGCAATTTCGAAAGGCCGATCGAATGGCTTCGATTTTTGGCTTCAGATCCAGGGATCCGGCTCGTGACCGGCAGACCGATCTCCAGCGGCTCGACCGTCTGGCGAAGCTGTTCGACCAGATCTCTGCCGAGATCGAAGCGGAAAAGACCGGGCTGGAGAACCGCTATCGGTCGACGGCGACCAACGCCGCTTTCCTGGTCGAGGCAATGGAGAACGGCTCAGCGTCGACAGACAAGTCGTCGGATGTCAACACGATGACCGGCGCGATCCTGAATTACGAGCGGCGCATCGCCGAACTCACGCGCCAGAAAGGTCTGATGAAGGAACTGCGTCATTCGCTCGACGCGATTGTCGACGAAAGTGTCGGGCAACCCGGTTCGCAGGGCGCACAGGCAAGGTCTGCGGGCAGAGGCTGACAGCACGTCCAGGCGCGGTCATAGCTGCAAAACATTAGAGGAGTAAGAGGCGGAGGATCAGAAGCGGCTCTCTGGAGGCGGGCCAGGAATGACTTTGGGTTGGGGCGGACAGCACAAAGGTAAGTTTGTCATGAACGCATATCCGAACGACACCTCCACCGCGGCTGCTTGCAGCATGCCGCGCGCGAATTCGAACAGGTCGAAGACGCTTAAGCTCCGGCTCGCCGGCGCATTGCTTGCGGCCGCGGCCGCTATTGTGGCACCGCCCCATAAGGCGCATGCCGAGGAGATGCAGAGCGCGCCGTCCTTCGTCGACAATTTTTCGAATTTCGACCGTTCGCGCTGGTTCGTCTCCGACGGCTGGAGCAACGGCAATCATCAGAACTGCACATGGTCGAAGGACCTTGTCCGGCTTTCGGACGGCGTGCTGTCGCTGAGCTTCGAAAAGCGCAAGCTGAAGGATCGCGAGTTCGCCTGCGCCGAGGTCCAGACCAAGCAGCGCTATGGCTACGGCGTCTATGAGGCCCGGATGAAGACCGATACCGGATCCGGCCTCAATGCCGCCTTTTTCACCTATATCGGACCGCAGGACAAAAAGCCCTGGGACGAGATCGACTTCGAGGTCCTCACCAAGGACCCGACCAAAGTCCAGGTGAACAGCTACATCCAAGGCAAGCCGAAGAACGGCAAGCTGGTCGACGTCGAAGGCGGCGCCGATAAGGGCTTCAACGACTATGGGTTCGTCTGGGAGAAGGACCGGCTGCGCTGGTATGTCAACGGCAAGCTGGTCAACGAGGTGACCAACCCGGACGAATTGCCGACCAATCCGCAAAAAATATTCTTCAGCTTGTGGGGCAGCGACAAACTGACCAACTGGATGGGCGCCTTCGCCGATCCCGGCCGCAAGGTGACCATGCAGGTCAAGCGCATCGCTTTCACAGCGCTCGGCCAGCCGTGCCAGTTCCCGGAGTCGCTGGCATGCACCATAACCAACAGCAACTAGGCATGTCCCCCAAAGTAGGAACTGGTTTTGGGATGCGGATCATGCCGAATATCTAGGCCTCATGGGCCTGGGGGACATCTTAACTGGCCGGGCCGTTTTTGCGGCCCGGCCTTAAACAGGAATAGAACCAAATGAATTTGACGGTGTTTGGAATTGGCTATGTCGGTCTCGTCCAGGCCGCAGTGCTTGCGGAAGTCGGGCACGAGGTGGTGTGCGTCGACATCGACGAAGCGAAGGTGGACCGGCTCAACCAGGGTTTCATCCCGATTTTCGAGCCAGGACTGGAAGCTCTCGTCAAGGAGAACCACGCCGCCGGCCGCATCCGCTTCACCACCGACGCGGCCGCGGCGGTCAAGCATGGCCAGATCCAGATGATCGCGGTCGGCACGCCCCCTGGCGAGGATGGCTCGGCCGACCTGAAGTACGTGCTTGCCGTCGCCGAGGCCATCGGCCGCGAGATGGACGCGCCCAAGATTGTCGTCGGCAAGTCCACCGTGCCGGTCGGCACCTGCGAGAAGATCAAGGAAAGGGTCGCCCAGACGCTGAAGGCGCGCGGCCGCGAGGACCTGACCTTCGACGTCGCTTCGAATCCGGAATTCCTCAAGGAAGGCTCGGCAGTCGCCGACTGCATGAAGCCGGACCGCATCATCGTCGGGACGTCGAGCGAGGCCACCGAGGCGGTGATGCGCGAGCTTTACGCGCCGTTCAACCGCAACCACGAGAAGATGATCGTGATGGATGTCCGCAGCGCCGAGTTCACAAAGTATGCGGCCAACTGCATGCTGGCGACCAAGATCAGCTTCATGAACGAGATGGCGAACCTCGCCGAACAATTGGGCGCCGACATAGAGGAGGTGCGCAAGGGCATCGGCAGCGATCCGCGCATCGGCTACCACTTCATCTATCCCGGCCTCGGCTATGGCGGCTCCTGCTTCCCCAAGGATGTGCGTGCGCTGATCAAGACCGCCGAGGGCGTCAAGTTCGACGCCAAGCTGCTGCGCGCCGTCGAAGAGCGCAACAACGCGCAGAAATCGGTGCTGTTCGACAAGGTCAACCGCTATTTCCAGGGCGCCCTCAAGGGCAAGACGTTTGCGCTGTGGGGCCTGGCCTTCAAGCCGAACACCGACGACATGCGCGAGGCTCCGTCGCGCACGCTGATGGAGGCGCTTTGGGCCGCCGGCGCCAAGGTGCAGGCTTACGATCCGGAGGCCATGCAGGAGTGCCAGGCCATCTACGGCCAGCGCGAGGACCTTCTCTTGTGCGGGACCAAGGAAGCGGCCCTGCGCGGCGCCGACGCGCTTCTCATCTGTACCGAATGGAAGAGCTTCAGGGCTCCCTCCTTCGACGCGCTCAAGGACGCGCTGTCGACACCGGTCATCTTCGACGGCCGCAACCTCTACGACCCGAAGGTCATCGCCCGCTACGGCATCGAATACCACTCGATCGGCAGGATGGCGGCATGACAGTGTCCGCCGCCAGCTTCCCGCCGCATGGCTCCGGCGAACGACAGTGGGACCGACAATGATGGAGGGTCGATAATGATCGTGCGCGTTTCGGGAGATTCGATCTGATGGTGATGGACGTTCAGCCCGAACAAATCGCCAACGAGCATTTCGACCTCGTCGTCATCGGTTCCGGGTTCGGTTCAGCCTTTTTCCTGCATGAGTTCCTGAAGCGGCGCAAAGCCCGGGTCTTGGTGCTGGAATGGGGCCGCCACAACACGCATGAATGGCAGCTTGACCAGAACGCCAACACCGACATAGACGACGAGAGCACTTATAAGACCGACAATGCCGACAAGCCGTGGAACTACACGATCGGCCTCGGCGGTGGCACCAACTGCTGGTTCGCGCAAACGCCGCGTTTCCATCCCAACGACTTCAGGCTGAAGAGCACATACGGCGTCGGCAACGACTGGCCGATCAGCTATGACGAGCTGGAGCCGTTCTACTGCGACGCCGAGGAGGTCATGTCGATCTCCGGCGACCCCGACATGGCCCGGATGCTGCCGCGTTCGCGGCCGTTTCCGCAGCCGCCGCACCGCATGTCGACGCCGGACCGCATGATGAAGGCGGCGCAGCCGGAGCAGCATTTCGTCATGCCGACCGCCCGCGCCCGCGTCGCGACGGCGCAGCGCAACTCATGCTGCGCCAACCTCAGATGCTGGCTGTGCCCGGCCGACGCCAAGTTCACCGCCAACAATGGTTTGATGCACGTCTTCCAGCACGCGGATGTATCGGTATGCCTGGGCGCCGAAGTGCGCCGGCTCGATCATTCAGCCGGCTCGGTGCGTTCGGTTGCCTTCGTGCGCGACGGCAAGGAATATTCGGTCAGCGGCGATCTCGTCATCCTTGGCGCCAACGCCATCCAGAGTCCGGCGATCATGCTACGCTCGGGGCTCGGCGGCGAATTCGTCGGGCTCGGCCTGCATGAATCCTATGGCTGGAACTACGAGGTCTATCTCGACGGCGTCGACAATTTCGACGGCAGCACCATCACCACCGGTTTGAATTTCGGCCTCTATGACGGCCCGCATCGCGCCGAGCACGCGGCGGCGCTGGTCTATTTCGAGAACCGCTGGCAGCACGGCATGCGAGCCGAGAAGGGGCGGCTGCGGCAGGCGCTGCCGCTGGTCATCGTCACCGAAAACCTGCTCGACCCGGAAAACCGGGTGATCCTCGACAAGAACGAGAACGCCTTCGTCAGCTTCAAGGGTGCCTCCGACTATGCAACCAAGGGCATGGCCAAGGCGCTCGAGAGGCTGCCGGCGCTGCTCAAGCCTCTTCCGGTCGAGCAGATATTCGATCGCGGCATAAGGCCGACCGAATCGCATGTGCAGGGCACCTTGCGGATGGGCACCGGCCCGGCCGACTCGGTGGTCGACCGCGACATGATCCACCACCAGCTCCGGAACCTCGTCGTCGTCGGTACCAGCACCTATCCGAGCTGTTCCTGCGCCAACCCAAGCCTGACCGCCGCGGCGCTTTCGCTGCGGGCGGCGAGCCGGCTGGCATGAAGGAGGGGTCGATGAAGATCACGCGACGCACCGCATTGGCCGTTGTTGCCGGCGGCATTGCTTCGACCGGCATCGCCGCTGCGGCCGTATCGTCCTTCTCGGATGAAGATCTGGTCCGCATCACGCTCGAGAAATACTTCGGCCCGCTCAACATGCGCATCGAGCACCTGCAGCAATTCGTGCTCGAATTCCGCAACCGCAACCCGTGGATATTCCCGAGCGAAAAGCTGGCGGACGCGGTGACGCTTTTGGAGACCGTGAGGCTCGACAGGGCGCGCGAATTGCTGCCCAGGCGCAAGCAGCAGGATGTCGGGAATTTCGAGCGCTGGGTCATCGCCGAGTTCCACATGCTGACCGATTATGCCTGGCGCAGCTCGCCCAATGATCCGATCCGCTTCACCGGCTGGCATCCATGCACCAATCCTTTCGCCAACCTCGAGCAGCAGACTGCCTGAACACTGCCCGCCGGCATGTTTGCCGGCAAGCCAGGAAAACTGGCCAAGAAAAATGTGACAAGGAGCCGAACATGAAAGTTCTCTTCGCAGGCGGAAACGGCTATCCGCCGCAATTCAGCGGCGGCGTCCAGTCGAGCACCCATCATCTGGCGGAACAGTTGATCGAACACGGTCATGAGGCATCGGTGCTTGCGGCCTTGTTCGGCCAGGGCATGTTCGGATACAAGGCGCGCGCCAAGATGAAGCTCCTCGGTCAGCGCGCCGTCATCGACAATTTCCCCGGCTATCCGGTGGTGCGCGCCTGGTTCCCCTGGGAAGCGGCCGCCTTTGCCGTCAAGAAGCTTCAGCCGGACGTAGCGGTGGTGCAGTGTCACAAATCGGTTCCGCTCGGCAAGGCGCTGGAGGCCGAGGGCGTGCCGCTGGTGGTCTATCTCAGGAATGTGGAATTCCATGAACTCGGGGGCGATCTGCGCGAGCTGAACTCGGCGTCTTACATCGCCAATTCCGAGTTCACGGCGCGCACTTACAAGCGCGAGTTCGGCATCGATTCCACGGTGATCCCGCCGACCATCGATCCGGCCTCTTACAGCACGCCGACGACGGGCGAGTACGTCACCTTTATCAATCCCTACGAGGAAAAGGGTTTCGAGCTGGCGGTGCGGATCGCGGCCGCCTGCCCGGAGATCCCTTTCCTGTTTGTCGAAAGCTGGAAGCTGGATGACGATCACCGCGCCCGCGTCGCGGAAACGATCGCGCCGTTCTCCAATATCAAGCTCGAAAACCGCACCGACGACATGAAAACTCTCTACGGCCGCACCAGGATCCTGCTAGCGCCGAGCAAATGGGAAGAGGCGTGGGGTCGCGTTGCCTCGGAGGCCCATTGCAGCGGTATTCCCGTCGTCGGCTCGCGGCGCGGCGGCCTGCCCGAAGCGATCGGCTCGGGCGGCGTCGTGCTGGACTATGACGCGCCGCTCGAGGACTGGGTCACGGCGCTCAGGCGGCTGTGGAACGATCGCGAGGAATATGAGCGAGTCTCGGAAGCCGCGCTCACGTTCTCGCAGCGCCCTGAACTCGATCCCGAGCGCCAGTTCGCCACCTTCTTCGCCTTGCTGGACAGGGCTGCCCGGCAGCGCGCCCGGCGCGCTGCTTAATGCATTTCGCCCAGAAATCTGCAGCGGTTCTGGGCGCGACAGGCATCAAACAACGACTCAAACGTCGACTGAATTCGATTCGGCGCGAGGCACCTTAAATCCGCGTAAGGTTTTGCTTACGCTGGCCTTTTGACCCGGCTCTTCAGCATTTCATAGGCGCGTTCGCCGAGCAGGGCGCGGGCGGCGGTCTTGATGACCTTCTTGCGCCCCTCGGGCGAATTGATCTGCCTGAGCCGTGCCGGCAGGTTGCGGGCCGCCTGCTCCAGCGCCGGCAAGGAAAACGCGTCGGGAAAGCTCACGATGTTGGTTTCGACGCACAGCACGGGCTTGCCCGATAGCTTGGCGATCTTGAGCGCCTGCTCGTGCTCGCTCTCGATGAACAGGATGGCGTCCGACTTGCGATAGAACTCGGCCTTGAAGCTGCCATGCGCGCCAAGCCGCTGCCGCTCGGCCTTGCTCGGCAAGTCGAGCATGACGAGATGGTCATATTTGATCTCGTGCTTGGCCAGCCAGGCTTCAGTCAGCTTGCGGTACTTTTCCAGCCGGCTGGTCACCAGCCAGCCGATCTTGCGCGTCGGCCCGAGAAGCGGCCGCGCCTCGGTGAGGAATTTCTCGTAGGCCGGGCCGTCGTCATTCTCGTCCGCCGTCGGATCGAGGCAAAGCACGCCGTCTATGTCGACGCAGCATTGCTCGAGGAAGACGTGGTGCATGAAGTTCCACTGGAACATCCTGGGATGCGGCACGACCTCGAAGACGATGTCGGTTTCCTTGTGCTGCGAAATCAGGCCGAACACGGCCGCGTAGACGAAATGGCCCGGGATGCCGGCAGCCGCGATTTTGCTGCGCGCGTCGCGCATGGCGTTGCCGCCGCTGACGCTGTCGTCGATCACCAGGATCTTGCGCATTTCGGAATGCTGCCGATCGAGCGCCGCGCGTCGCTTGGTGACCCCCGAGGTGTAGATCTTGCCGGCGAGAAAGCTGTCGAGATCGGTCATCGGGATATTCGCCGTCAGGCTGACCAGCGTCGCGGCGAGGATCCCGCTTCGCGGCACGCCGACCACCAGGTCGATGTCGCGCGGCAGCCGGTGCAGGTTCCGCGCGATCGCGTCGTTCATGTCTGAGATCGATCGGTAATTCATGCTGTTGCCTAACCCTCAAAAATCAGCAGTTTTGGGCTGCCCGGCCGCGGCCGGAATGCCTGGCGGTTTGCGCCGGCAAGGTCATTTCGCCTCGCTGGGCGCGGGGGAAAACTTGCGCGCCGGGATCAGCCGCAGGGCCTCCCGAAGCGCCTCGCGGCCGGCGCCGAAGGCGAGCGCGACGATGATGGTGACGACATAGGACAGCACCGCGCCGCCTGCGAGAGCGATGATGGGCTGCGCCGGCAGCATCGGCTTGGCGACCCAGACCAGGGCCAGCGCCAGATGCGCGCCCAGCACGAAGGGGGCGGCTGCGTGCAGCACATGGCTCGCCCGCAGCGGCCCGGCCTTGCCGACATAGAGCCACAGGAAAGGCGTCCGCAAATATTCGCTGACCGCATAGGCGACCGCGACGCCGAGCGCGCCATAAGGCAGGCCGATGGCGAAGGCCAGCACCGAGGTGACGGCAGTGATGATGCCCCAGCGCATGAAATCGCCCGAACGGCCCTGGCTGACGAACAGCCATCCGGCTGGATTGTTGAGCGGCTGCAGCAGGCCGGCGAAGCCCAGCGCGAGGAAAATGTTGGCGCTCTCCCGCCATTGCGGGCCGAGCACGAAAGGAATGAGCGTATCCGACATGGCGGTGGCGAAGGCCACGCCCGGCAACGCCACCAGGAGGATCAGCGGCATGACGCGCAGATAGGCGCTGCGATAACGGTCCGGCTCGTCCTTCAGCCGCGAAAGTGCCGGCACCATCACCTTCGACAGCGGGTTGGTGATCTGGCTGAGCGGGAAAAGCAGCAGCTTGTAGGCGCGGTCGTAGAGGCCGAGCTGCGCCTCGCCCCAATATTTGCCGATCAGCACATTGTCGAGATTGCGGGCGAAGAAATTGGCGAAGTTGAAGCCGGTGATGCCGGCACCGAAATTGATCAGCTGGCTGATGCCTTCGACCTTGCGCGGCAGCCCCGGACGCCAGCGCGATGACGCCCAGTAGCAAAGCGTCGGCAACACGGCGCCGGTCAGCGTGCCGGCAAAAAGCGCCCAATAGGAGCGGTCGATGAAGGTCCAGGCGATCGAGACCACGAGGCCCGAAACGGCGCTTGCGACGTCGATGACGGCGAGCCGGCTGAATTCCATGCGGCGCGTCAGCAACGCCAGATGCTGGGCGCCGAGACCATAGGCCATGATCTGCAGGCCGAAGGCGGCAACCAGCCCGGTGACGCGCGGCTCGCCGTAGAAGGCGGCGACCAGAGGAGCCGCCGCGGCAAGCACGCAGGCCAGAATCGCGCTCACCGCCGTGTTGATCCAGAAGAGGTAGTTGACCTCCTCGTGCCGGATGCCGGTTTTCTGGATCGTCGCCTGGGTCAGGCCGAAATCCTGGAACAGCGCGATGAAGGCGAGCACCGGCGCGCACATCGCCACGACGCCGAAATCCTGCGGCAACAAAAGCCGCGACAGCACGATGACCGACACGATTTGGGTGGCGACCCGCACGCCCTGCGCCATCGCGGTGACGACGGCGCCGCGCCCGACCGATCTGCGCAGGGAGCCCTCGGGCGGATCGAATGCACTGGTTTCCAAATTCTGGATTCCTGATTTTGCGCCAGTCATCATCGCGACCGGCGCCCGCCGCCATGCACAAACTACCGCAAGAGGTTTTTGCAGCGCAACAAAAAATGTGCGCTGATTGCTACGCTGCACCAAAAATGTTGCGATGCAGCAAAAGCTGTACTAGCATCCCCTCTTGGGTGGCGGGCCCAAAAGCGGTCGAGTTTCATGCTGCATGTCTTGTACCTTGTGCATGACATATCCGACCCGGCGGTGTGCCGGAGGATAAAAATGCTCAGGGCAGGCGGCGCCGGGATAACCCTGGCGGGCTTCCGTCGCACCTCCAATCCGATCGCCGAGATCGAAGGCATCAAGCCCGTCGACCTCGGACCGACGCGCGATGGCCGATTCGCCCAGCGCATCGGCGCAGTTGCCAAGGCCGCCATGTCGATCGGCGCCAAATTCGCGGGCCTGGCGCGACCCGACCTGATCATCGCGCGCAATCTCGAGATGCTGGCGCTTGCCAGCCGCGCCAGGCGCGCTTTCGGCGCCGGCGTGCCGATCGTCTACGAGTGCCTGGACATCCATCGGCTGGTGTTGCGCAACGACCTGATCGGCAAGACGTTGCGCGGCGCCGAACGCCATCTGGCCCGCGACGTGAAGCTTCTGGTGACCAGCTCTCCGGCCTTCGTCGCCAATTATTTCAAGCCGTTCGGGCAAATCGCGGCACCGGTCGAGCTGATCGAGAACAAATATTTCGACACCATGCCCGTGCCGGGGGATCATCGCCGCGAGGACGACAGTCCGGCGGCGCCGCCTTGGCGCATCGGCTGGTTCGGCGCGCTGCGCTGCCGGCGCTCGCTGGAACTCCTGGCCGAGTTCACCCGCCGGCAAGATGGACGCTTCGAAGTGGTGCTCAGGGGGCGTCCCGCGCTCTCCGAATTCCCGGATTTTCATGCCTTTGTCGAAGCCGAGCCCTGGCTTTCTTTCCGCGGTCCCTACCGCAATCCGGAGGACATGGCGACGATCTACCGCGAGGTGCATTTCTCCTGGGCGATCGATTTCTTCGAACAGGGCCAGAATTCCGAATGGCTGCTTCCCAACCGCCTCTACGAAGGCTGCCGCTTCGGCGCCGTGCCGATCTCGATGGCGAGCACCGAAACCGGCCGGTTCCTCAAGCAGCAGGACATCGGTGTGCTTCTGTCCGAGGCCACGTCCGAAGGACTCGACACCGCGCTCGGCCGAATGGGTCAGGAACACTACGGCAAGCTGAAGTCGCGGGTGCTGGCACGCAATCCGCGGACCTGGAGCTACGACCGCAGTGATTGCCTGGCTTTCGTAGACAAGCTGCGCGGCCTGACCGCCGGTCGCGGGAGCTTTGCGACCGAGGCGCTGGCATAGGATGGCTAAGAATGGACAAAACCCGATGACGCGCACGACGGCATCGAGCCTGATCGTCATCCCGTGCCTCAACGAGGCCGCTCATATCGGCGGGCTGCTCCAGCGGCTGCGGCCGGCCTCGGCGCGGCTCGGCGCGCGCATCGTCGTGGCCGACGGCGGCAGCACCGATGGCACACAAGGCATCGTCGAAGAACTCGCTGCGGAGGATCCACGCGTCATCCTGATCGCCAATCCGAAGCGCATCCAGAGCGCGGCGATCAACCTTGCGGTGGCGACCTTCGGCGACGACGCCGACTATCTCATCCGCATCGATGCCCATGGCGGGTATCCGGCCGATTATTGCGACAGGCTGGTCGAGGAAGCGCAAGCCACGGGTGCGGATTCGGTCGTCGTCTCGATGCTGACCAGCGGCACGGGCGCGGTGCAGAAGGCCGTGGCGGCGGCGCAGAATTCCAGGCTCGGTACCGGCGGCTCCAAGCACCGCCACATGTCGGCCGGCGAGTGGGTCGATCACGGCCACCATGCGCTGATGCGCATTGCCGCGTTCCGCGCGGTGGGCGGCTATGACGAGAGCTTCAGCCACAACGAGGACGCCGAGCTCGATCACCGCCTCCGTCTGGCCGGCTACCGCATCTGGATGAGCGGCAAGACGCAGATGGTTTATTATCCGCGCTCTACCTTGAAGAGCCTGTTTTTCCAATATCTCGGCTATGGCCGCGGCCGCGCCAGGAACGTGCTCAAGCATCGCATGATGCCCAAGTTGCGGCAAATGATCCCGCTGCTGGTGTTTCCGGTGGTCCTGATGGCGCTCTTGTCTCCGATCTTTGTGCTGGCGGCCGTGCCGTTTCTGGTGTGGGCGGGTGTCTGCCTCGGTTACGGCATCCGGACCGCGATCAGCCAGCGCAACCCCGCCATCGCGTTGGCCGGCGTGTCGGTGATGGTCATGCATCTGGGCTGGTCCATGGGCTTTTGGCTGCAACTTTTCGGCCCGCAGCCGTCGCGTGAGGCGGCGTGATGGCTGCGAAGAAGAGCGGCAGCATCGACATCTGCATCTGCACTTTCCGCAGGCCGGCGCTTGCCGACACACTGCGCTCCATCGCCGCGCTGGAGAACCCCGCCGGTTTCGAGATCGGCATCGTCGTCGCCGACAATGACGACGAGCCGAGCGCGCAGCCGCTGGTGAAGGCGCTGGCGCAGGAACTTAAGCTGCCGATCCGCTATCGCCACGCGCCGGCGCGCAACATCTCGATCGCTCGCAACGCCTGCCTCGATGCCAGCGTCTCGGACCTCGTGGCCTTCATCGACGACGACGAGACGGCTTCGCCGGGCTGGCTCGTCGAACTCGTGGCGACCGCGGAGGCGACCGGCGCGACGGCCGTGCTCGGGCCGGTCCGCGCGATATATCGCCAGGACGCACCGGACTGGATGCGCAAAGGCGATTTCCACTCGACCTTGCCCGTCTGGGTGCGCGGCGAGATCCGCACCGGCTACACCTGCAATGTCCTGCTCAGGATGACCGAGCAAAGCCTGCGCAACCGGCGCTTCAGCCTGGCGCGTGGCCAGACCGGCGGCGAGGACACCGAATTCTTCGATTCAGTGGTCAAGTCCGGCGGGCGCATCGCCTTTGCTCCTCAGGCCTTTGTCGACGAGGTGGTGCCGAGCTCGAGGGCCGCCTTCGGCTGGCTGCGCCGCCGCCGCTTCCGCTTTGGGCAGACGCACGGCCATCTCATCGGGCGCAACACCGGCGGCCTGCGCCGCGTCTGCCAGGTCGGTCTCGCCTCGGCGAAGGCGGGCTACTGCTTCGCTATGGCGCTTTTGGCCGCAGTCAGCCCGGTGCGACGGAACCGCAGCATGCTGCGCGGCATTATGCATCTCGGCGTCGTCAGCGGTTTGGTCGGAGTCCGCGAAATCCGCCAGTACGGCATCACTCCGCAGGAAGGGGAAAAGCGTGCAGCCTGACGTCAGCTTCGTCATCGCCGCTTACAACGCCGAGGCAACTCTCGACCGGGCGATCGCCAGCGCGATGGCGCAGCGCGATGTCGCGATCGAAGTCATCGTCGTCGACGACCGGTCGAGCGACCGCACCCTCGATGTCGCGCGCGCTTATCCTCAGGACATCGTCAGGGTGGTCGCTCTTCCCGCCAACCGCGGCCCCGGCGGCGCCAGGAATGCCGGGCTCGATCTGGCCCGCGGCCGCTGGGTCGCCGTGCTCGATTCCGACGATGCCCTCCTGCCCGGCAGGCTGGCGGCCATGATCGCGCGGGCCGAGAAGGCGGGTGCCGAGATTGCGGTCGACAATGTCCAGGTCGTGCGCGAGGACGGCACGCCCGAAGACATCATGTTCCCGACCGGGTATCTCGAAGAACTCGGCGAAATCTCGCTGACCGACTATATCGCCGGCAACATCGTTTTCGAGTCGCGCTTCAACCTCGGCTACCTGAAGCCGATCTTCCAGCGCCGTTTCCTGGACGAAAATCAGCTCCGCTACGACGAGAAGCTGCGCATCGGCGAAGACTACATTCTTCTGGCGAGCGCGCTGGCCAAAGGCGGCCGCTGCGTGGTCGAGCCGACCGTCGGCTATGTCTACCATATCCGCACCGGCTCGATCTCGCGCGTGCTCGAGTTGCATCATGTCGAGGCGATGGCCGAGGCCGATGCCGCCTTCGCGGCCGAGCATTTCATGGACGACGGCGCCAAGGCGGCTTTCGCCAGACGCGGCCGCAGCCTGCGCAAGGCGGCCTCGTTCCTGTCATTGGTGCACCACATCAAGGCGCGTGCGCCGCTGAAGGCGATACGCACGGCGCTCAGCGATCCGGCCGCGGTCCGGCATATGTCGATGCCGATCGCGGTTCGGCTGAGAAGGGTTGCGGCACAGTTTGCCGTGGGCACGGGGAGGTGAAGCAGGCGCATGGAATGCGGTTTCATAGCCAGCGATAGGTAAAAAAAGCGATATCCTCAGAAGGAATAAGCGATGCAGAAAGTCAGGAAGGCAGTCATACCGGTGGCGGGGCTCGGAACGCGGTTCCTGCCGGCGACCAAGTCGATGCCGAAGGAAATGCTGCCCGTCGTGGACAAGCCGGTCGTGCAATATGCCGTGGACGAGGCGTTCGAGGCCGGCATCGAGCACATCGTCTTCGTCACCGGCCGGAACAAGGCGGTCATCGAAGACTATTTCGACCTGCACCCTGAACTGATCGGGACGCTCGAGCAGACCGGCAAGAAGGCGCAGCTCCAATCGCTGGAAAGCTTGCTGCCGGTGGCCGGCGCCACCTCCTTCATCCGCCAGCAGTCGCCGCACGGTCTCGGCCATGCCGTATGGTGCGCACGCGACGTGATCGGCAACGAGCCCTTCGCGCTGCTGCTCCCCGACATGGTGTCCTTCGGCGCGCCGGGCTGCCTGGCGGAAACCGTCGACCTCTATCAGCGGACCGGCGGCAACGTCATCGCCGTCGAGCGCTGCGATCCTTCGGAAACCAGCAAATACGGCATCGTCGGCCGCGGCGCCGAGGTGGCCTCGGGCTTCGAAGTAACCGCCATGGTCGAGAAGCCGGCCCCTGCCAACGCGCCGTCGAACTTCTACATCAACGGCCGCTATATCCTGCAGCCGGAGATCTTCGCCCTGCTCGGCACCCAGCAACGCGGCGCCGGCAACGAGATCCAACTTACCGACGCCATGGTTCGACTGGCTGAAAGCCAGCCTTTCTTTGCCCAGCCCTTCAACGGCCGCATGTTCGACTGCGGCTCCAAGGAGGGCTTCATCGAGGCCACCATCGCCTTTGCTCTGGCGCGCGACGACATGAAAGGACCTGTCTTCGAAATGCTGCAGCAATTCGTCCGGTCGCACGAGCGCCGGGAAGTAGCCGCATAATGCCCAAATTTTGGGTGCATATGCGAAATCGCGATGGCGCGACAGCCGCGCAAGCGCTTGGACTTCTAGGCCAGGCGCTCCGTGGCACGAATGTTGCGTGGCCTTTTCTGGTAACGACGACCCTCTTCGAAGGCCGGTAGCGCCTGCAACCTGGAATTGGACCGACGATGAATTATGCCAACTTTCCTCTCGACAAGAGGATGCCATTGCCCAGCACCGAACCGGAAAAGGGTGAAGACTTCATCGACATCGAGCGTCTGCTTGGCATGGCCGCCCGGCAGGCCAAGGTGGTGGCGGTCTGCGCCGTCATCGGTCTGTTCCTGGGTGTGATTTATCTCCAGACGACGCCCAAGCAATACACCTCCCTTGCGAGCGTGCTGATCGACGACGGCCTGAACAAGGTCGTGGACGACATTTCGGCTGTCAGTGCCACGCAGCAGACGGACGCGACGATCCTCAGCCAGATCGAGATACTCAACTCGGCGCGGCTGGCATCGGAGGTGGTCAACAAGCTGAAGCTGGACCAGAACCAGGAATTCATGAACCCGCCGCAATCGGCTCTGGCCAAGGGAATCGGATTCTTGCGCGGCATCGTCGGCTATTTCCGCAGCGGCGGCGGCAACGAAATCCCCGGGATCGAGAATGTCGATGCCGCAACGCGCGAAGCCATGATGAAGGCGGCGACCCATGACTACGCGGTTCTCGTGCTGCAGACCGGATTGATGGCGGATCGCAACGGCCGCAGCAATGTCATCAGCATCGGCTATCAGTCGACCAATCCGGCTTTGGCCACGGCCATCACCAAGGCCTATGCGGACGCCTACCTTGCCGACCAGCTCAACGCCAGCTTCGACGCCACCGAGCGCGCGGCCGTTTGGCTGCAGGGCAGGTTGACCGAACTGCGCGAAAGCTCGCAGGCAGCTGCGCTGGCGGTCGAGAAGTTCAGGGCCGAGCACGGGCTTTCCGCAAACAGCGACGGCCAGTTGCTCAGCGACAAGCAACTCGCCGACCTGAACGCCCAGCTCATCGTCGCGCAGGCCGATACAGCCCGCGCCAGCGCCCGCTACCAGCAGTACAAGGCGATCGTCGACAGCGGCTCCGAAAGCGCCTTCAACGATTCGGCGATAGCGGCCGATCAGCCGAGCAGCTCGGTCATCATCGCGCTGAAAACCCGCTATCTCGCGATCGCCAAGCGGTTGCAGGACGTCGAGAACAACTTCGGCAAGGATCACCCGCAGGCGGTTGCGCTGGCCAAGGAGAAGGCCGACGTCTCGGCGCAGATCTTCGGACAGTTGAAACAGATCACCGAAAGCTATCGAAACGACTATCAGGTGGCGCAGGCGCGCGAGACCGCCCTTAGGGAGAAGATCGCCACCCAGGCAGGCAAGAGCTCGATCGACAACCAGTCGCAGGTCAGGCTGAAGGAACTTGATCAGCAGGCGCAGGCGCTGACCACGCTCTATCAGACTTTCCTTAGCCGTTACGAGGAAGCGTCGCAGCAGCAGTCATTCCCGGTCGGCAAGGTCCGCATCATCTCTGACGCGTCGATGCCTCTCACCGCCTCGGCTCCGCGCACCTTGCGTGTGCTGGCGCTCTCGCTGGTGCTTGGCCTCATGCTCGGCGCCGGCTGCGGAGGCCTGAACGAATTCAACGAGCGCTTCTTCCGGACAGGCGAGGACATTCGCGACCGTGTCGGCCTGAAATTCCTCGGCTATCTGCCGACGATCGGCGGCGGCAAGGCCAAGGAGTCGAAGCCGGACGACTTGCCGGCCGACGGCAAGGTCACCAGCCTGTCGGCCGCCGAGAAACGGGCGCGCATGCGGGTGAGCCTCGATGCGCCGGCCTCGATGTTCGCCGAGACGCTCCGCAACGCCAAGATCGCTTTCGACGTGGTGATGGAAGACAAGGGCAGCCGGGTGATCGGCGTCATCTCCGTCCTGCCCGGCGAAGGCAAGTCGACGGTTGCGGCGAACCTCGCCGGTCTGCTCGCCGCCAACGGCGCCAAGACTTTGCTGATCGATGGCGACCTGCGCAATCCGGGCCTCAGCCGCAGCCTCGGCATGGAGTCGGAGCACGGGCTGATGGAGGCGGTGGTCAATGGACAGACCTGGCAGTCGGTCGGCAAGGTCGACCGCCAGACCAAGCTGGCGATCATCCCGGCCGTGGTGCGCGGCCAGTTCTCGCACACCAGCGAGCTTCTCGGCTCCGCCGGCATGCGGCGTTTCATCGAGAACGCCAAGGAGACATTCGAATACATCATCGTCGACCTACCGCCGCTCGGCCCGGTGGTCGACGCCAAGGCCTTCGCGCCGTTGGTCGACGGCTTCGTGCTCGTCACCGAGTGGGGCCGCACGCCACGCGCCATGGTGCGCTCGATGCTGGAGTCCGAACCCTACATCGCCGAAAAGATCACCGGCGCGGTGCTCAACAAGGTCGAGCTGAAGAAGCTGGCGAAATACGGCTCTCTCGGCGGTTCGGAAAAGTTCTTCGACCGCTATTCGAGTTACTACCTCGAGAAGTCGGAATCGCGCGCCAAGCAGGCCGCCTAAAGCAGTTCATCCGACGAAAAGCCGCGGCGGTTATTCTCCGGTCGACAGCAGCCGCCCATATTTGCCGACGATCCTGAGGGCGGTCAGCCGGCCGCTCTGGAAGGCGCCGGTGTCGATGCCGAGCCGGCGCCCGTCGAGCGTCGGAACGTCCACGATCGTATGCCCGTGCACGACCCAGCGATCGAGGCGGTGCGCCGCCGCCAGGAACTCGGATCGTATGTTGAGCAGGTCGGCCTCGTCCTGCGCTTCGAGCGCGATGCCGGGCCGGATGCCGGCATGGACGAAAAGGAACCGCTCCGAACAGATCATCACCGGCAGCGTGCGCATGAAGGCGACGTGGGTGGCCGGAATGGCCTCGCGGATACGCTCGTCTACCTCTTCGCTCGATCCATACAAATCGGCCAGGCGGTCGGGATCGATACCGTAGGAGAACAGCGTTTCCCGTCCGCCGACGCGGAGCCACGGCTCCAGTGACAGATGGCCGTCGAGATAGGCGAGCATCGCCACTTCGTGGTTCCCGGCAAGGCACACACGCATGAAACCTTCTGGCGGCGGCGCCATCAGATGCTCGACCACGCGCCGCGAATTGGGCCCGCGGTCGACATAGTCGCCGAGCATGATGATGATCTTGCGGCCGCGGAACTGCAGCGCGTCGAGCTCGATCTTCTGCTCCAGCGTGCGCAGCTCGTCGTAGCAGCCATGCACGTCGCCGATCGCGTAGACCACCGTGTCGCGCATATCCATCATCAGCCGTTCGCGCGGCAAGGGCCGGGGTCGTCTCGATCGTTGGAACAGGCTCACGGATTGAGGCTCGGTCTCAAACTAGGGTCATGCCACGGAGCGTGGACCAGCCTCGATATCATGTCGAATGCAAACATTTCCACACCGGGCTGCTCGATGCACATCGCCAAAAAGGCGCAGCGGTCTTGGCAAAACGACGTGCATCAATACCCCGAAAAGCGTCGCCTGACTCCGTTTCAGCGCGATGCGCTTTAGGCTGCTTTGAGCCGATAGCGGAAAAGCGTGCGGTCGAGCAGCATGCGGACGCGCGGCTCGGCCTCGGCCGCCACCAGCCAGCTTGCCGCGACCATGGCGGTGCCGACGATCGGGATCGAAACCAGATATGGCACGCCGGCGCGGATCAGGACGCCGAGCAGCGCCGCGCCGACGACATCGTGGATGAGGTAGAGGGGATAGGTCATCAGTCCGATCCGGCGCCAGCCGCCCCAGGAAAGGTTGAGGCGCAGCGACCAAGCCATCAGCGCCACCGCGGCCAGGAAGATGATGATCGGCGGCGCATAGGGCATCGCCGCTTCCACCTTGATGCTGTGCACGTCGACCGAGCTTACGATCTGCAGCGCTCCGCCGGCGAGAAACAGCGCCGAGAAGCAGAGTCGTGCCGCTGTCACCGCCTTGAACCGCATCAGCCAGATGAGCACGCCGACCGCGAAGAACGCGCCGTGATGCACCAGGGTGAGCTGCAGCCAGCGCGCCTCCGCGAGATCGGTCCAGCCGAAGGCGAAATAGAGACACCAGAACAGCGTGCTGACCAGGCCGATGATGACGGCGACAGCTTCCATCAGGTCGAATCGGCCGAACCGCAGCAGGGTCCAGACGATGGCGTAGAAGGCGATCTCGATGCCGAGCGTCCAGTAGACACTGTCGACCCATGGCTCGAGCGGCACGAACAGCGCCGTGCGGGCAAGTCGCACTGCGGCATCGGTCGGCCAGGAAAGACCGACCATGAGCAGCACGACCGCGGAGATGGGCGCGCAGACCCAGACCGCCGGCGCCAGCCGTCTGACACGGGCTTCGAAGAACTTCAGCGGCGTCGAATTGTCGGCGCTGAATGCGATGACGAAGCCGCTGATGACGAAGAACACCTGAACGCCGACCCAGCCGGAGCCGACAAACGCCATTTCGGGATGGGCAGCGATGCCGCCGGTCGAGCGCGCCGACACGCCGTCGGGAAACGCCCATACCCAGAAGCCGTAGTGATAGAACATCACCATGACGGCGGCGAGGAAACGCAAAATGTCGACGCCGCCGAATGTGGTCTTGTGCTGAGCCATGCCGTGCCTTCGGAACGGCCCCCCGGGCAGACTTCTAGGGGGTGCTGCTGCATTGCACAACAGTCGATTGCAGCGCAGGATGAATTCGCTAGGCTGCCTCGCGTTGCGATCCCGCGAGACGGCTAGATCCCGATGCCGCGCCCCTTGAGCGCCGCCGTGATCTCGTCGAGGATCGCGGGATCGTCGATGGTCGCCGGCATCGTCCATTCCTCCTTGTCGGCGATCTTCTGCATCGTGCCGCGCAGGATCTTGCCGGAGCGCGTCTTCGGCAGCCGCTTGATCGTCACCACCGTCTTGAAGGCTGCGACCGGTCCGATCCGCTCGCGCACCAGGCCCACCACCTCGCTTTCGATGGCGCCGGTGTCGCGCGCCACACCGGCGTTGAGCACGACGAAGCCGAGCGGCACCTGGCCTTTCATCGCGTCGGCGACGCCGATCACGGCGCATTCGGCGACGTCCGGATGCGCGGCCAGCACCTCCTCCATCGCGCCCGTCGAGAGGCGGTGCCCGGCGACGTTGATGATGTCGTCGGTGCGGGCCATGACGTAGAGATAGCCGTCCTCGTCCATCATGCCGGCGTCGGCCGTCTTGTAGAAACCGGGGAACTCCTCGAGATAGGCTTGGCGGAAGCGGGCGTCGGCGTTCCAGAGCGTCGGCAGGCAGCCCGCCGGCAGCGGCAGCTTGACCACGACATTGCCGAGCGTGCCGCGCGGCACCTCGTGGCCGGCATCGTCGAGAATGCGAATATCGTAGCCCGGCATCGGCACGCCCGGCGAGCCGTATTTCACCGGCAAAAGCCCGAGCCCGGCCGGGTTGATGGTCATTGGCGAGCCGGTCTCGGTCTGCCACCAATGGTCGATCACCGGACGGTTGAGCTTCTGCTCCGCCCATTTGATGGTCTCGGGGTCGGCGCGCTCGCCGGCGAGGAACAGCGTGCGGAATTTCGACAGATCGTATTTCGGCACGAACTCGCCGCGCGGATCCTGCCCCTTGATGGCGCGAAAGGCGGTCGGCGCCGTGAACAGCGCCACCACACCGTGTTCCGAGATCACCCGCCAGTAGGTGCCGGCGTCCGGCGTGCCGATCGGCTTGCCTTCGAAGAGCACGCTGGTGCAGCCATGCAGAAGCGGCCCATAGACGATGTAGGAATGGCCGACCACCCAACCGACGTCCGAGGCCGCCCAGAACACCTCGCCGGGGTTGACGCCGAACTCGTTGTCCATCGTCCATTTCAGCGCGACCATGTGACCGCCATTGTCGCGCACGATGCCCTTCGGCTGCCCGGTCGTGCCGGAGGTGTAGATGATGTAGAGCGGGTCGGTGGCCAAGACCGGAACGCAGTCGACATTGGCGCCGGCGGCGCGCTCGCGGGCGACCGCATCGGCATAGTCGATGTCGTAATTGTCCTTCATCTCACAGTGCAATTGCTCGCGCTGCAGGATCAGGCAGGCATCGGGCTTGTGCTTCGACATCTCGATCGCCTTGTCGAGCAGCGGCTTGTAGGCGACGACGCGTCCCGGCTCCAGGCCGCAGGAGGCGGTGATGATCAGCTTCGGCCTGGCGTCGTCGATGCGGGTCGCGAGCTCATGCGAGGCGAAGCCGCCGAACACCACCGAATGCACGGCGCCGATGCGGGCCGAGGCGAGCATGGCGATCGCCGCTTCCGCCACCATCGGCATATAGATGATCACGCGATCGCCCTTGCCGATGTCACGGTTCTTGAGGACAGAGGCGAGCGCGACCACCTCGCGCTTCAGTTCGGCATAGGTGAATTTCCGGATCGTGCCGGTGATCGCGCTGTCATGGATCAGCGCCAGCTGGTCGGCGCGCCCCCCCGCCACGTGGCGGTCGATGGCATTGAAGCAGGTGTTGCAGGTGGCGCCGGTGAACCAGCGGCCATAGACGCCCGCCGCCGGATCGAAGACTTTTTCGGCTGGCGAATACCAGTCGATCGCTTTGGCCGCTTCGGCCCAGAACGCTATGGGGTCGCGTTTCCAGCCCTCATAGACTTCGTGGTAGCGTGAGGCCATCGACTTTTCCTCCCCAGGAACATTCCGTCGTATGGCAATAGCCTAAGCCGCTTTGGCCGGCCATGTCTCCTCGCATTTTGGTCGGCGTTGCCGGCAAACGGATCCAGCCGCTCCCGGATCGGAGCGCGCTATGACGTCAGCAAGTGAATTCGGCTTAGAGCGGCAGTGCTGCCAGCATCAGCCCGACACCGCCGGCTATTAGAATGGCGGCCGCCAATGCCTTCCGATGGCGTTCGAATGCCGTCGGAGCGCGATCCCAGTTGTAACGCATACTGTCCACTCCCCAAAAAGCCGGCAGACTCTTAGCTTACTTATGGGAAAGATGGCAACCCTGGCGCGAACGGCGGCTTGATAGTGGTTCCAGCCCACCATCATTCTCGCGCGAGTTGGATAGTCTTTCCGGGGAAGTTTTGACGAAAAGAACTTACGAAAAACCGGTTCCGGTCAGGCGCGGGAAGCTGTCGAGCATCGTTGCGGGCCCGAGTGGCCCGATAGGCCCGGCCGTCTGACACGCAGCGTTGCCCGCTTGGCAATGGACAGCGACGGCATGCCGCGCTAATTGCAGTTCGGCATAGGGAGCGGGCGTATGGCTGAAATCGCCTTTGAAACGGTTCTGCGGATGGCGGACGACGCCTCCGTGCAGCATGTCGGCGACGGCGCCGTGGTGCGCAGCGGCCAGCTTTACACCTGCAACGGCACCACCGAAGCGTTCCTCGACAAGGTCGACGGCGCCCGCAGCCTCGACCACATCGTCGATCTGCTGTCGGAAGAGTTCGAGGTCGACAAGGCGACGCTCGGCGACGACATGACGGCGCTGGCCGCCGAGCTGGTGGCCGAAGGCATCCTTGCCGACCCGGGCGCGTGATGGGCGACGGACCGTTCCTGCGCGCCCTGTTCCGCACTCATCTGTGGCTCAGCGCCCGGCTGATACCGGTACTGGTCGCCCGGCGCGATTTCGAAAGCGTGCTGAAATTGGCGCCGCTGCAATTGCCCACACCCTATCGTGGCCTGCCATGGAGCTACGTCGTCAGCCGCGTCAACCGCACGGTTCGGCATCCCTGGGTGATGCGTGATCGCAGATGCCTGAGGGAAGGGCTGCTCGGTTTCCGCTTCCTGCGGATGGCGGGTTTCAACCCCGACCTCCATTTCGGTGTCGATGCCAAATCGATGCATGAGCCGCGCCTTTCGGCGCATTGCTGGGTTTGCCTCGACGGCAAGCCGGTGGTCAGCGACAGCCTTCCCGACATGGTTGAAATCTATCGCCACCCCGGCGGCAGCGTGAAGGCGCGCGCCGCTTGACCGGCGCCGCAGCCACCGTTTGCTATGACCTCAACGGCCAGGTCATCGGCATATCGGCAGAGCGCGCCGAGCTCTGGCCGAGCTTCGATCTGATGCTCGGCACATTGCGCGTCAATGAAGCGGTCGAACCCGGCTTTCGCATCGATATCCTCGAAACGTCGGCGCTGCCCGAAAACCCGGAGGGGAAGCTCGCCTTCGACGGCGAAGTGCCGCTGGACGGCCATTGCCGCATCATCGACGCCGGCGACGTCGTCCATCTGGTCTTTCCCGGCCTCCAGACGGCCTCGATCCGTGCCGACGAGGGCTTGGCCGAAATCCGCGTTCATCCCGACAGCAAGGTCAAATGGACGCTGCTGATGATGGTGCTGGATGCCGCGCTCGATTCCGGCGGGCAGCACATGCTCCATACCGCCGGTCTGACGCTGCCCGATAGCGGGGCGCTCGTGCTGATCCATGCGCCGAGCGGCACCGGCAAGTCGACAACTTCAATGGCGCTGGCATCGCAGGGCTTCGGCCTATGCTCGGACGATGTGATGATCCTCGGTGCAACATCTGAAGGCACCCTGGCCTGGGGCATGCCGCGCAAGGTGAAAATTCATCGCAACACCGCGGCGATGCTGCCCTTCCTCTCGCCCTGCCTTGGCGACAGATGGGACGCCGAGGGCGAGCAGGCCGTCTCGCTGGAGCGTCTCGCCGACATCATTCGCATCGAGGACGTCCGTCCCAGGCCGGTCGCGGCGCTGCTGCATCTGGCGCGCTCGACCGACGGCCAGACCCGGCTCACGCCCTTGGCCAGGACCGATGCGATGGTCGCGCTTGCCACCGACAATGTCAGGACCGGCCTGACCGGCCTGTTGCCGATGCAGAAACGGCGGATGGCGTCGATCGCGGCACTGGTCAGGGCCGTCCCCACTTTCACCCTGGAAGTCGGCTCGAGCCCGGCCGATGCAGCGGGGCTGATCCGCGGCGCGGTGGAGGAGTAGATCTCCAAACGGGCCTTCAGGCCGGATAGGGCCTTGGCCGGGCAAGCCGCTGGACCCATCGGAAGGCGTCGCGGCTAAGGCGCGAGCGCATCTTGTCGCGCGAATTGACTCTGAGCAGCACGTTGCCGGTGATCAGCCATTTGGCGAGCCGTATCGACAGATCGGGCTTGATGCGGTTGGCAAGGGCGATCGCGCGCGGCTCGTCGAACAGCCGCCCTGTCACGTTGAGCACGGTCGCCAGCTCGAGCTCGATGCCGGTCATACGCGCGGCTTCGAGAAGGCGCGCTTCGGCTTCCGGCGATTGCAGCGCGCGCACACCTTGCAGCACGTCGATACAGAGCTGCAGCCGGTGAAATTTGTGGCCTCCGGCGGCATGAACGATGGCGATGGTGAGCAGCGACGCCGGCGTGTCGGCCCCGCCGCCGTCAATGATCTGCAACTCGCGGAAGCCGAGCGACAGGCGCCGCCGCATGCCCGTGTCATGCACCAGATTGCCATGCAGCTCGATCAGCAGACTGGAGTTCTCCTTCTCCAGCCACTTGAACTCCTGCAACTCATGCGATTCGGCCTCGCCACTGGCAAGCTTGAAGCCGCATTCGGCGATCACGTTGTTGGCCTCGCCGATGCTGGCCGGATCGACAAGGATGTCGATGTCGGTGAACGGCCGATCGGCAGCATGGCGATAAAGCTTGCCCGCGAACACCGGGCCTTTGACGATGCGAGCCGCAACGCCTTTCGCGGCCAAGGCCTTCATAATGCGGTCGCCGTGATATTGCAGCAGCATCGACTGGCCGGTCGCCAGTGTAGCCTGATCGCGAAGCCCGGAGAGTTGTTGCCGCAGGGCGGCATCGTTCGGCAGATCGGCCTCGCCGATTTCCCGAAGCTTGCGCAGCATGATCGGCAGCACGCCGTGGAACTCGGCATTGGCGAGCAGCGCAATGAGGCTGCTTGCCGAGAGGGCCCCGCCCCGCTCGGACGGCGCCTCCGGATCGGCAAATTCGAGCAGCAGTTTTTCTTCGGCAGGGGAAAGCGGGGGCAGCATCAACCGGGCAATATCGCGAACAACAGGCGACCATGGTCGCAGAAAAGCCCGCGCGACGCTACATCCCCCAGCGCAGCGCCGCCGTGTGCACCGGGGCGTCCCAAAGCGCCGTCGTCTCATCCTCGAGTATCGTCAGCGTGATCGAGCAGCCTGCCATGTCGAGCGAGGTGACATAGGAGCCGACCAGCGAGCGGGTTACCGTCACGCCTCTCTTCTCGAAGATTTTTCGCGCGCTGTTGTACATCAGATAAAGCTCCATCGATGGCGTGCCGCCGAAGCCGTTGACGAAAAGCAGCGCCGGTCCCCAGGCGCGGTCACCAAGATCGCCGAGGATTGCCGTGCAGATCTCCTCGGCGATGGCGTCGGCACTCTTCAGCTCATCGCGCCGCCGGCCGGGCTCGCCATGGATGCCGACGCCGAATTCCATCTCGTTGTCGCCAATGTCGAAGGTCGGCCTGCCCGCAGCCGGCACCGTGCAACTGGTCAGCGCCACGCCCATCGAGCGCGTCGAGGCGTTGACGCGGTCGCCCAGCGCCTTGAGCTCGGGCAGTGGCATGCCTTGCTCGGCCGCGGCGCCGACGATCTTCTCCACCACCAGCGTGCCGGCCACGCCGCGCCGACCGGTGGTGTAGGACGAATTCTCGACCGCGACGTCGTCATTGGTCACCACCTGCAGAACGCCGTCCGACATTTCGGCGGCCATGTCGAAATTCATCACGTCGCCTTCATAGTTCTTGACGATGAACAGGCAGCCGGCGCCGGTGTCGACGGCTTGCGCGGCCGCGAGCATCTGGTCGGGCGTCGGCGAGGTGAAGACCTGGCCGGGGCAGGCGGCGTCCAGCATGCCATGGCCAACCAGCCCGCCATGCAGCGGCTCGTGGCCGGAGCCGCCACCCGAGATCAGCGCCACCTTGCCCGGTTTCAGCGTCTTGCGGCGAACGAATTTGTGCTCGTCGCCGAACGCGAGGATGTCGGAATGCGCGGCGACGAAGCCATCAAGGCTTTCGGTGAGGACCGTGTCCACCGAATTCAGAAACTTCTTCATGGCAGTCCTCCCGAATAGGTCCTCGCTCAGCCGCTGCCCCTGCCGGCGATGCTGGTGATCTTCTGGATGAATTCGTTGATCGCTCGGTCGAGCGCTGCGTTCTGCTTGTCGTCGCCGAAATCCGGCACGATGAGCGAGACGTGGCGCGTCTTGCGCTGACCCGAAGCCGCCGGCAGCTTGCCCGGGTGCGCCTGGTGATAGGTGGCCAGGAACTGGTCGCGCTCGGCCGGGCTGAAATGGCAAACGGAAAAGATAGCCGGCAAATGCTTCGACGGGATGGGGATCGAATAGGCCGGGCTGGAGATTTGCGTGACGAAACTGCGATGCTTGCCGAGCGCATCGGCAAGTCGCTGGCGCATGCCGGAAGGCCGCTGGTCGATGACTTGCGACAGGATGGTCTTATACGCGCGGATCGCGTCTTCCGCGCCGGCTTCTTGTATTTTGGCAGGCTTGGTCATGCTGTGCTTACACCGGAACGTCCGCTATGGCCGCCTTGGCCATGGCGAGTTGCGCCGGAGCCACCGATAGGTCGCGCAGGCCAGCCTCAATCAGCGCCGGAATGGCGGCCGGATCGCCGCCGGCATCGCCGCAGAGGCTGACCGGAATTCCTTTCTCGCGCCCGAAGGCCGCGACCGAAGTGATCAGCCGCATCACAGCCGGATGGCGGACAGCGTTGAGATGTGCAACGGCGGCGTTGTCACGCGCGGCTGCCATCACATATTGCGTCAGGTCGTTGGAGCCGATCGAGAAGAAGGCAACGTCGGCAAAAGCCTCCGGCGCGATGGCCACCGAAGGGACCTCGACCATGATGCCCAGCGGCGGCAGCTTGTGCGCAACACCGCGCGACGCGAGAGCGGCCTCCTCCTCCGCAAACAACGCGGCGGCCTGCCTGTGCTCTTCGGCCCTGGCGATCATCGGAAACATCACCTTCAGATTGCCGTGGGCGGCGGCGCGCAGCAATGCCCGGATTTGCACCCGGAAGATGTCGCTCCGCGCCAGCGACAGCCTGATACCGCGCAGGCCGAGAAACGGGTTGGTCTCCTCGACGGTGAAGTCGGGGATCGGTTTGTCGCCGCCGGCATCGATGGTGCGGATGGTCACCGGTTTTTCTCCGGCCCATTCCAGCACCTTGCGGTAGGCTTGGTACTGTGTCTCCTCGTCCGGCAGCGCCTTGCCGAACAGGAATTCGGTGCGCATGAGCCCGACGCCATCACAGGTCGCAATGTCGATGCCGTCGACATCGGAAGGGTAGGCAATGTTTACCTGCACCCGCACCGAAGTGCCGGCCTTGGTCGCCGCCGGCTGGGCGAGAAAAGTCTGCGCCTGGCCCTGTCGCGCCGCGAAGGAGGAGGATGATTGCCGGAACGCCTCGATCTCCTTCGGCGAGGGCGAGAGCACGATGCCGCCATGCTCGGCGTCGAGCAGCGCGTTTCCGGTGGGCTCATCCGCGAAGGCACCAAGCCCCACCACCATCGGCACGCCGCGCGAGCGTGCCAGCATGGCGACATGGCTGGCGGTGCTGCCGGCCTCGAGCGCAATGCCGCCGCCTCTGCTCCAGTCGGTTTCGAGGAAACGCGTCGGCGCGATGTCCAGGCCATAGAGGATGGCGCCGAGGGGCGCCGCGGTCTCGCTATCCTCGCTCAGCGCTCGCAGCACCTGGTCGCGGATGTCGCGCAAGTCCGCGGCGCGTGCCCGGAAATAGTCCTGGTCGGACGCCTCGTAGCCGGCGATCTCGGCATCCAGCGCCTGCCGCCAGGCGGCGTCGGCCGGCTCTCCGGAGCCGAGCGCCGCGAAGGCGGGCGCGCTCAGCGCGACGTCCTCCAGCATGGCGATGTGGAATTCGAGGATGCCGGCGGCATCGCGATCGGCCGTCTCGACAATCGAAGTCAGCCGGCTCACCGCCTTGCCGATGGCCGCCTTCAGCGCTGCTTTCTCCTCCGCCTCGCTCGCCTTGGTCACATAAGCAGCCGGTGGACGGTCGAGGTTGAACAGCGGCCCTTCGGCGTAGCCGGGAGAGGCAGGGATGCCCTCAATCCGCATAGCCCGCATTCCTTGCGGATTGAGAGGGCGGCAGACCCGGCTCAAGCGGAGCGGGCATGGTCAGCATCCTCGTCGAAGTCGCGCTGCACCAGGCCGACCAGCGCTTCGACCGCGTTGCTTGCGCCGTCGCCTCGCGCCCTTATGTGCAGCACGGTTCCTTTCGGCGCCTTGGCCGCCATGACCTTGACGATGCTCTTGGCATCGAACCAGGGGCCGTTGGCGGCGACTGCCACCTCCACCTCGGCCGCGAACGACTTGGCGAGCTTGGTGAACTTCACCGAAGGGCGCGCGTGCAGGCCCACCTCGTGGGTGATCAGAACCGTGGCTTCGGCGGATGCGGACATTCAGTCGATTCCCGTTCACTCACGACGGCGACAATTCATGCGCCGTCGCCACCACTTCCTTGAGCGATGCGCCGCCGGACGATTCCGTCGCCGCCATCACCGCCCCCTCGACGATCGGCGCATTGCAGACGACTATTCTGCGGGAGCGCGGCTCGCCGATCATTTCCACCGCCATCTCGCTGTTGGTCTCGGCGCCGCCGAGATCGACCAGGATGGCGACGCCCGCTTCCGACCAGGCCTTTTCGATCGCGCCCATGATCGCCTCGACGCTGGTGCCCAGCCCGCCATGGCCGTTTCCGCCGCACCATGCAAGCGGCACTTCGTCGCCCACCATCTGGCGCACCATGTCGGCCGTGCCTTCGGCGACCAGCGGCGAATGCGAGACGATGACGATACCGACATTGCTCATCAAGAACCCTCGATTGCTTCAGCGACTGCGCGCACCAAGAGCGCGGTCGACCGCGCCCCGGCGTCCATATGCCCGATCGAGCGCTCCCCCAGGAAAGAGGCGCGCCCACGCAAGGCCTTCATCGGCACGGTGGCCTCGGCCGCCCTGTCGGCGGCGTCTGCGATTGCGCCAGCCGTCTTGCCCTGCGCCAGTGCCTCATACACCGGCTGCAGCACGTCGAGCATCGTTTTTTGCCCCGGCTGCGATTTGCCGCGCGCCGAAACCGCCTCGATCGCCTTGCCCAGCGCCGCTGTCAGCGCGGCGCGGTCGGGCGTGGCGGACAGTTCCTTGCCGAGCGCCATGAACAGAGTACCGAACAAGGGGCCGGAGGCTCCACCGACGGTCATCACCAGCTTGGTGCCGACCGCGGTCAGCGCGTCCGGCAGCGGTTTTGCCGCGATTGCGGCCTTTTCGGCGCGGACCGCATCGAAGCCGCGCTTCATGTTCAGACCATGGTCGCCGTCGCCGATCGCCTGGTCGAGCGCGGTCAGCTCGTCGGCATGCGCCGCGATCGTATCCGCAGTCGCCGCGATCAATTGTGAGAAATCGGATGCGGCCATCGCCAGTCCTTCATGCCGGGGCGAACATGGCCACCACGGCCGCGAACGCCTCGGCAACTGCAAACGCGCCCGGATCCGCTATGTCAAGCTGGCGGCCGATATAGGCCGAGCGACCGGCCTTCGCCTTCTGCATCGCCGCCGTCGCCTGCGCGCCGCTCCGCGCGGCCGAAGCAGCCGCCTCCAGCCCGTTCGTGTCGAGCGCCTTCAGAGCCGGCTCCAGGGCGTCGACCATTGTGCGGTCGCCGAGCTTCGCGCCGCCGTAGAAGGTCATGCGGTCAAGGCCGGCGAGCAGCGCCTTGCTGAGCGGCGCGCCGCCGTTGAGCGACTGCGCGGCAGCCGTGAAGAAGATCGACAAAAGCACGCCGCTGGAACCGCCCATGGAAGTTCCCAATGTATCGCCGATTGTGGCGAGAGTTGCGGCCTTGTCCGCAAGCGGCAGCGTGTCGACGCGGTCGAGCACGCTGCGTGCGCCGGTCGCCACCGTCGATCCCGTGTCGCCGTCGCCGGCTTTGGCGTCGAGGCCATTCAGAGCCTCCTCGAGCGAGATCAGCTTCTCGCAGACCGCAGCAATCAGCCGCTCGGCGCCGGCGTCACGGCTGGCCGCTTTGGCGATGTCGCGACCTGCCGGCTGGGCTGTGGCCACCACGACCGGCGGGCGCACCGGGCTGGCCGGCAGCCAGGCATGCGGGCCGACCGGCGCCAGCAGCGCCGCCTCGCGCTCCGCCTCGAGCCTGATCAGCGACAGCGAAAAGCCGTTCATGTTGAGCGCGGTCATCAGATGTCCGGGACCGATCGTCAGCTTCACCGCCTTTGCCAGCGGCGAGGCCAGCACGGCATTGGCGATCAGCGACATTTCGAGCGGCGGTACCGATCCGAGATTGTTGATCAGCAAGGCATAGCGGCTGCCGGCATCGAGCCGGGCCGCGAGGCGGTCGGCCATGATGGCGACGAGCGCACTGGCGCTCTGCAGGGTTATGCGCTCCACGCCCGGCTCGCCATGGATGCCGAGGCCGAGCTCGCCATCGCCGGCGCCGAAGCGGTCCTCGTGGGTCTGGCCCGGGATCGAGCAGGAGGAGAGCGAGATGCCGAGCGAAACAATATCCTTCGCCGCCGCCCGCGCTGCCGCCGCGACCGAGGCCAGGTCATGGCCGGATTCGGCAAGATGTCCGGCGATCTTGTGCACGAACAGCGTGCCGGCGACGCCGCGCGGCTGCGCGATTTCGGGCAGCGCGATGTCGTCGCCGACAATCACCATGTCGACCGCGAAGCCCTCGGCGCGGGCCTTTTCTGCGGCGAGGCCGAAATTGAGGCGGTCGCCGGTGTAGTTCTTGACGATCAGCAGGCAGCCGGCCGGCCCGGTCGTCGCGCGGATCGCCGCCAGCACCGCCTCGACGCTCGGCGAAGCAAAGATCTCGCCGGAGACAGCCGCCGTCAGCATACCGGCGCCGACGAAGCCCGCATGCGACGGCTCGTGCCCCGCGCCACCGCCGGAAACGACGCTGACCTTCGCTTTGTCCCAGTCTGCGCGCAGCACGACCTTGATCTCGGGATAGCCGTCGAGCCGCGCCAGCGTGCCGGAGCCGGCAGTGGCCAGAAAACCGTCCAGCGCTTCGGTAACGATCGAGTCCTTGCGATTGAAAAAGTGCTTCATGGATTTCGTCCAGTCGTATCTGCGGTCGTCAAAAAAGTGCGGGTGCGCCGGCTACATCAATCTTTGCCCGTCCGACCCAAAATAAAGCGGCGAGCGATAGCGGATCGTCACTCTGTCCCCCTTTGCGAGCGACGTGTCGGGATCGGTCAGCGTTACCAGCTTCTTGGCGCCCACCGTGACATGCAGATGGTTCTGGTCGCCGAGATGCTCGACCCAGTCGACGACGCCGTCGGCATGGCCGTTCGCCGCCTTTTCGATCGCGAGATGTTCGGTGCGCGCGCCGATCGTCGTCGTGCCGGTGGGCGCGGCGCCGTCGGGCAGCAGCCCTGCCGGCAGAAGGTTGATCGCCGGCTGCCCGAGGCGGGCCGCGACATGAAGGTTTGCCGGCTCGGAATAGATCGCGCGCGGCGTGCCGATCTGCACCAGCACGCCCTCGGAGAGGATGCCGATGCGGTCGGCCATGGTCATCGCCTCGATCTGGTCATGCGTGACGTAGAGCATGGTGGCGCCGAGCTCGGACTGGATGCGCTTCAGCTCGAGCCTGAGATCGGCGCGCAGCTTGGCGTCGAGCGAGGACAGCGGCTCGTCCATCAGATAGATCGAGGGCTTTCGCACCAGCGCGCGGCCGATGGCGACGCGCTGCATCTCGCCGCCCGACAGCCTGGTCGAGCGGTTGTTGAGCTTGTGGTCGATGCGCACCATCCGCGCCACTTCTTCGACGCGGCGGCGGATTGCTTCCTCCGGAAAACGCCGCGCCGGCGAGCGCAGCGGGAAGGCGAGGTTGTCGAAGACGGAAAGATGCGGGTAGAGCGAATATTGCTGGAAGACGAAGGCCGTGTCGCGCTCGGCCGGCGACAGCCCCGTCGCATCGTGGCCGCCGATCTGGATCGTGCCGCTGTCCGGCCGCTCGAGCCCTGCGATCAGCCTGAGCGTCGTCGTCTTGCCGGCGCCGGTCGGGCCGAGCAGCACGACGAACTCGCCGTCCTTGATCTGCAGGTCGAGATCGCTGACCGCGACTGTCTCGCCGAAGCTCTTGGTCACACCCTGAATCTGCACGTCAGCCATGGCGCGCCTCCACTGCCTGATCGCACATGGCGGTTTTCACCGCGCGTCCAGTGCCTTTCTCGAACAGCGACAGCCGCGCGCTGCTCAATGCCAGCCCTACCTGTTCGCCCGTATTCAGATGGAGTCCGGCCGGCACCCGGGCCTTGATGATGCCGTCAGCCGTCTCCACCGCGACGATCTGCGTGGTGCCGAGATATTCGGTGCCGTAGATCGCGCCGCGCAGCTTCGAGGCATCGTCGAAACGGATGTGCTCGGGGCGGATGCCAAGCGCCATGTCGGCCGGCGCAATATCCTCGCGCACTTCCGGCACCCTCACCCTGGCGCCCTGCACGACGATCTCCTTCGCACCCTTCGCGAGCCCGCCGCCGAAGCGCAAGAAGTTCATCGGCGGCGAGCCGATGAAATCGGCGACGAACATCGTGGCCGGGCGGTCGTAGATTTCGCGCGGGCTGCCGAACTGTTCGATGACGCCGTGGTTCATCACCGCTATCTTGTCGGCCATGGACATCGCTTCCATCTGGTCGTGCGTGACATAGACGGTGGTGGCGTGGATGCGGTTGTGCAGCTCGCGCAGCTCATGCACCATCAAATCGCGGAACTCGGTGTCGAGGGTTCCAAGCGGCTCATCCATCAGGAAACATTTCGGTCGCCTGACGATGGCGCGGCCGAGCGCGACGCGTTGGCGGTCGCCGCCGGCAAGACCGGAGACCGACTTGTCGAGCAGGTGGTCGATGCGCAGCAGCTTCGCGGTCTCCTCGACGCGCGTGCGGATCTCGGCCGACGCCATGCCTTGCGCCAAGAGCGGGAAGCCGATGTTCTTGCGCACATTCATATGCGGATAGAGCGCGAAGAGCTGGAAGACGAAGGCGATGTCACGCTCGCGCGCCCGGCGCATGGTGACGTCCTCGCCGCCGAGCAGGATCTTGCCGCCGGTGGGCAGTTCGAGACCGGCGATCATGCGGAGCGTCGTCGTCTTGCCGCAGCCCGACGGCCCGAGCATGACGAAGAACTCGCCATCCTCGACGACGAAATTGGAATCCTGCACGGCGACGAACTCGCCGAAGGCCTTCCTCAGGTTCTGAACACGGATCTCGGCCATTTTTATTCCGGGAATTTCGAGACGACGATGAACATGGCGGTGCCGGCGAGCATGGTGACGAAGGAATAGCTGTAGAGCGACAGCGCGAAAGGCTGGAACAGCATCGAAAAGCCGATGGCGATGATCGCGGTGGCGATGTTTTCCATCAGGCCGCGTCTTGCCCAGACGGGCCAACGCGATTTGCGTTTTGCAGGCTGGATCGTGCTCATTTGCGCACCGCGCCGAAGGTAATGCCGCGCAGCAATTGCTTGCGGAGCAGGATGGTGAAGACCAGGATCGGCACCAGGAATATCGTCGTGCCGGCGGCGACTGCCGGCCAGTCCTGGCCGCCTTCGCCGATGATGGTCGGGATGAAGGGCGGCGCGGTCTGCGCCGTGCCGGAGGTCAGAAGCGCGGCGAAGGCATATTCGTTCCAGGCAAAGATCAGGCAGAAGATGGCGGTCGCGGCAATGCCGGTAGTCGCCTGCGGCAGCACCGTGCGCCAGAAGGCCTGCAGCCGCGTATAGCCGTCGATCATCGCCGCTTCTTCGTATTCGCGCGGGATCTCGTCGATGAAGCCCTTGAGCAGCCAGACCGCCAGCGAGACATTGACCGCGGTGTAGAGCAGGATCATGCCGAGCGCGGTGTCGGAGAGGCCGAGCTCGCGGTACATCAGGTAGATCGGGATCGCGACGGCGATCGGCGGCATCATGCGCGTCGACAGGATGAAGAACAGGAGGTCGTCTGCCAAAGGCACCTTGAAGCGCGAGAAGCCGTAGGCCGAGAGCGTGCCGAGGAACACCGCGCAGAAGGTCGAGCCGAAGGCGATGATCAGCGAGTTGACGAAGCGCGGCAGGAAGTTCGACGGGCCGGCGATCACCATGTTGCGCTTGCGCACCGTCTCGTCGCAGAAGCCGGTCGCCGGTCCGAGCGCGTTGATGTATTCCGGCGTCTGCCTGGTGCGCGTCGTGAACAGGTTGCAGTAGCCTTCGATGCTCGGCTGGAAGACGATCTTCGGCGGATAGGCGATCGAATCCGGCGGCGTCTTGAAGCTGGTGGCGAAGATCCACAAGAGCGGCACGATCGAGATCAGCGCGTAGCCGACGACGAGCACGCCGGCGATCCGCTTCGAGTTCGTCGAAGGTGCGACGACGGAATGGGCGGCGGTCAGGCTCATCTCTGCTTCACCTTGTTGAGTGCCTTGACGTAGATGTTGGCAAGGCCGAACACCGCGACGAACAGGACGATGGCGAAAGCCGAGGAATAGCCGGTGCGCCAGCTTTCGAAGGCCTGCCGCTTCAGTGTTATCGAGGCGACCTCGGTGGTCGAGCCCGGTCCGCCGCCGGTGAGCAGGTTGACCATGTCGAACATCTTGAAGTTCTCGATGCCGCGGAACAGCACCGCCAGCATGATGAAGGGCAGCGCCATCGGCAGGGTGATCGACCAGAACTGCCGCCAGTTGGAGGCGCGGTCGACCTCGGCCGCTTCATAAATGTATTCTGGGATGGAACGCAGACCGGCGAGGCAAATCAGCATCACGTAAGGCGTCCACATCCAGGTGTCGACGATGATGATCGCCCATGGCGCCAGCTCGACATTGGACAGCATCTGGACATTCGTCGGCGGGATGCCGGTGAGGAATGAGACGGCGTAGGCGAACAGCCCGATCTGCGGTTCGTAGAGGAAGCGCCAGAAATTGCCGACCACCGCCGGGGATAGCATCATCGGCACCAGGATGATCGTGGTCCAGAAGGCGTGGCCGCGGAATTTCCGGTCGATCAGCCAGGCGAGCGTGAAGCCGAGCACCGTCTGCAGCAGGATGGTCCAGAAGACGAAATGCGCCGTCGTCTGCATGGCGATCCAGATATCCTGGTCGCCGAGGATGCGCCTGTAGTTGGAAAGCCCGAGATTCTTGACCACTTCGTTCGGGCGATTGGCGCGGTAATTGGTGAAGGAGAGGTAGATCGCCCAGAACAGCGGGAAGATGTTGATGGCTAAAAGCAGAAGGATCGTCGGCGAAATGAACAGCCAGGCGAGGCCCTTGTCGCTGATGCCCCGGATCTTCCTGGCCAACGGCTCGGGTGTGGCCCGCGCAGCGTTGTCCGCAGTCCGATTGAGCATGGTTAGTCCTGCATCGGTCACTGGTCAGCCTCGGCGCTGGAATTTATCTGAACTGCGTCCCGTGCCTAGGCGGCACGGGACGCACCTGCTCGGGAGGAGCCTTACATCTTGCCGTCGTCCTGGAAGATCTGCGTCCAGTCCTTGACGAGGCCGTCGAGCGCATCCTTGGCCGAGCCCTGGCCGGCGACGACATAGTCGTGGAAGCGCTTCTGCGAGGCCTGCAGCAGCGGCGCGTAGCTCGGCTCTGCCCAGAAGTCCTTCACGATCGCCATGGAGTCGAGGAAGGCCTGCGCATAGGGCTGGCTGGACGGGAACTTCGGATCCTTGACGACGGAGTTCAGGCAGGAATAGCCGCCGAGCGACCACCACTTGGCCTGCACGTCCTTGTTGGCGAACCACTTGATGTATTTCAGCGCCGATTCCTGCTTGTCGGAGTAGGAAACCACCGAGATGCCCTGGCCGCCGAGCTGCGCGAACTGGTCGCCGTCGGGACCTTTCGGATTGGCGAAGTAACCGATCTTGTCGCCGCCGACATTCTCGTCCTTCTGGAGGCCGGGCCAAGTGAAGGCGAAGTTCATGTGCATTGCCACCTGGCCGGATTTGAAGGCATCGACGCCTTCGCCCATGTAGCTGTTGGAGGCGCCGGGCGGCGTGCAGCAATCATAGAGCGCCTTGTAGAATTCTAGCCCCTTCACCGACTTCTCGGAATTGACGAAGCCGTCCATCTCATAGGGCTTCTTCGGGTTCTCATACTGGAAGCCGTAGCTGTAAAGCACGTCCATGGCGCCCATGGTGATGCCTTCCGAGCCGCGCTCGGTGTAGATCGAGGCGCCATAGACGGTCTTGCCGTCGATCTGCCGCTTCTGGAAGAACTCGGCGATCTGCTTCAGCTGGTCGAAGGTCGTCGGCGGGGCGAGGTCCCAGCCATACTTCTCCTTGAACTCCTTCTGCAGTTCCGGCCGCGAGAACCAGTCCTTGCGATATGTCCAGCCGACCACGTCGCCCATGGCCGGCAGCGCCCAGTAGTTCGGCGTGTTCTTCGGCCATTCGGAATAGCCGACGACGGTCGCCGGCACGAAGTCGTCCATGCTGATCTTCTCCTTGTCGAAGAAGTCGTTCAGCTTGACGTAATGACCGTTCTCGGCCGCGCCGCCGATCCACTGGCTGTCACCGATGATCAGGTCGCAGAGCTTGCCGTGTGAGTTGAGCTCGTTAAGGAAGCGGTCGGCATAGTTGGTCCACGGCACGAATTCGAACTTCATGCCGATGCCGGTTTCCTTGGTGAAGTCCTTGGACAGTTCCACGAGCGCGTTGGCCGGATCCCAGGCCGCCCAGCAAAGCGTCAGGTCTTCCGCATGCGCCGCGTTCGAGACGGCGGTCGACGCGAGTGCCGCCGAGGCCAGTCCCAACGCCAGTTTCAAGGTCGATTTCATGCCTTACCTCCCATTTGCGAAACGCGTCCGGATGACGGTTTCAAAGCCTCAACCTCGCTCCTCCGAGGGCCTGAACATGGCGCGCGTCGCGCCGCCGATGTTTAGTAATTTGTTTAGTGATGCTCTTTTTACTAAACAACGCAAGCGAATTCGTTGCTGCGCCGCAGCATGACGAAGGCGGTGCTTGAAATCGTTGGGAAATAACTGTCGGTGCCTTGGCGGCTCGTAGCTTCAGCCGGCTACTTGACGCTCTTCGGGCCCACCGTGACCGGCCGGATCCGCGGCGCCGGAGGCAGCAGCTCGCGGATGTCGGCAAAGGGGAAGACGGGCTCGAACCGAAACGCCTCGGCCAGCGCGCCGGGCGCGCCGTTGCATTGGCCGGCGCGGAACGCGTTCTGCATGCGTGCACCGTTGAGATAATGCTCGGGCCCCTGTGAGCGATGCGCGAGAATCGCCTGCCCCTTGAGGTCCCAGTGGCTCGAAATGTCGACGTAATGCGTCGGCGAGAAACCTGTGCCGCCCAGCGTGTCGGCATGCAGCACCGGTACCTCGAAGGACGCCGCGATGCGCACGCCGTCCGACAGCGCGCGGTGGTCGCCGTGATAGTCGTTCGGCGCATGCGTGATCGCGAGGTCCGGTTGCACCTCGCCGATCAGCGCCTTGAGTGTGTCGATCAATGCGGCATCCGCAACCAGCGCCCCGTCGGGGAAACCGAGGAAACGCGGTGTGACGCCGAGCAGGGTGGCCGCCTCGGTCGCTTCCTCGCGCCGCGCTTTGACAAGCGCGGCCGGATCGCCGTTGCCGCCCTTGGCGCCGTCCGTGGCTATCGCAAAAGTCAGCTCTGCGCCTAGCGCGGCATAGGCGGCCAGCGTACCGAACATGAATATCTCGATATCGTCGGGATGAGCCCCCAGCGCCAGTATCTTCACTTCTTTTCTCCCGGATATGGAACGTGCCGAACGGAATCCTGCTCGCCCTCGTCGCCTATGCAAGCTATTCGTGGAGCGATGCCGTCATCAAGAGCCTGGGCGGGCAGTTCACCGTCTTCGAGATCGGCTTCTTCGTAACCTTGTTTGCCGGCTGTTTCCTGTTCTTCACAAGGCCTGCCGATGAGCGCTGGCGCGACTTCTGGCGCACCAGCCGGCCCTGGGCCGTGCAGGCCCGCGCCTGGGCGGGCATCGCATCTGGCGTGCTCAGCGTCTATGCCTTCACCACCATTCCGCTGGCGGAAGTCTATGCGTTGATTTTCCTGGCGCCGTTGTTCGTCACCATCCTCTCCACTCTCATCCTGAAGGAGAAGGTTGGGCCGTGGCGATGGCTCGCCGTGGTCGCCGGCTTTGCCGGCGTCATGCTGGTCGTCAGGCCGGGTTTCCGCGAACTTCATCTCGGCCACCTCGCGGCCTTTGCCATCGCCTTTCTTGCCGCCACCAGCGTCATCCTGATGCGGTCGCTGGCGCAGCAGGAGAAGCGCACGACGATGCTCGGCGTGCTTGTCGGCTATGGCCTGCTCTTCAATGGCCTCGGTGTGGCGGCAACGTCGTTCACCTTGCCGGATGGCAATCAGCTGATCTGGCTGGTCATGGCCGGCGCCTTCACCGCCGGCGGTCAGCTGTTGCAGCTTCTCGCGGCCAAATACGCGCCCGCCAACCGGATCGCGCCGACGCATTATTCACAGATCGTCTGGGCGGTGGTGCTGGGCTCGTTGTTCTTCCGGGAAGATCCCGACCTGCTGACGATGGCCGGCCTTGCGGTGCTCGGCGCCTCGGGCCTGCTGACCATGGTTCGCGAGGAGGTACGGCTGGGCACCGTGCGCTGGAACCCGTTCACGCGCACCAGGCTTTAGGCAATTCCGGGACAGGTTGCGCGCTCACCGTGGCCGCTGATATGCGGACGCCATGAACAGAGGAATTTTGCCGGAACTCCCGGTATCCGCCGTGCTGCCGGTGCTCGGCGAGGCGCTCGCCGGGCGCAACAGCGCCGTGCTGGTGGCGCCGCCCGGTGCCGGCAAGACGACGCTGGTGCCGCTGGCGCTGCTCGACGCGCCCTGGCTCGGCGAAGGCAGGATCGTGCTGCTGGAGCCGCGTAGGCTGGCAGCCCGCGCCGCCGCCCGTCGCATGGCCGAGCTTGTCGGCGAGGAGCCGGGTGGTACAGTCGGCTACGCGATGCGCATGGAGAACCGCACTTCAGCGCGGACAAAGATCCTCGTCGTCACCGAAGGCGTGCTGTCGCGCATGATCCTCGACGATCCCGAACTGCCCGGCGTTGCGGCGGTGATCTTCGATGAATTCCACGAGCGTTCGCTCGACGGCGATTTCGGCCTCGCGCTGGCGCTCGATGTGCAGGGCGCGCTGCGGCCGGATCTGCGCCTGCTGGTGATGTCGGCGACGCTCGACGGCGCGCGCGTCGCAAAACTACTGGACGGGGCGCCGGTGGTCGAAAGCGAGGGCCGCGCCTTCCCGGTCGACATCCGCTATGACGAGCGGCCGGCCGGCATGGCGGTCGAGGACGCGATGGCCCAGGCAGTTCGCTCGGCTTTAGCCGCCGAGCAGGGCAGCGTGCTCGCTTTCCTGCCCGGACAGCGCGAGATCGAGCGCACCGCAGAGCGGCTAGAAGATCGCCTCGGTGCCGATACCGACATCGTTCCGCTCTATGGCCAGTTGGACAACAGGGCGCAGGATGCCGCGATCAAGCCGGCGTCGCCTGGCCGCCGTAAAGTGGTGCTGGCGACCTCGATCGCCGAGACCTCGATCACCATCGACGGCGTGCGCGTCGTCATCGATTGCGGCCTGTCGCGCCTGCCGCGCTACGAGCCGGCAAGCGGCCTGACCCGGCTGGAAACGGTGCGCGTCAGCAAGGCTTCCGCCGATCAGCGGGCCGGCCGCGCCGGACGAACGCAGCCGGGCGTCGCCATCCGATTGTGGCGTGCCGAGCAGACGGCGGCGCTGCCCGCCTTCACACCGCCGGAAATCCTCGAGGCTGACCTTTCCGGCATGTTGCTCGACTGCGCCGCTTTCGGCGTCGCCGATCCGTCGAGCCTGTCCTTCCTCGACCCGCCGCCGGCGCCGGCGCTCAACGAAGCGAGGGTGTTGCTCAAAGCGCTGCATGCAATCGATGACGCGGGCCGCTTGACGGAGGCGGGCGCGGCGATGCGCAAGCTCGCTCTGCCCGTGCGGCTCGCGCATATGGTGGCCGAAGCGGCTGAGATCGGGCAGGCGCAGGAAGCGGCGATGCTTGCCGTGCTTTTGACGGAGCGCGGGCTTGGCGGCGACAGCGCAGATTTGGAACGACGGCTGATCCGCTTCCGCGCCGAAAAATCGCCGCGCGCCGGTGCCGCCCGGCAACTTGCCGCACGCCTGGCCAAGCAGGCAGGCGGGGCAAGGGCAGACTCGCCAGCCGCGCCCGGCGCCTTGCTGATCCATGCCTGGCCGGATCGTGTCGCCAGAGCCCGCGGCGAGCGCGGCCGCTTCGTGCTCGCCAACGGTTCCGGCGCGATGGTCGATGCTGCCGATCCGCTTGCCGGTGAGAGCTGGCTGGTCGTCGCCGATCTGCAGGGCAAGGCGCAGAATGCCCGTATCACCGCCGCCGCGCCCGTCGACGAGGCGGTTATCCGCACCGCGCTTGCCGACCGCATCGAGACGAAGCGCGAGACGAGTTTCGACCGCGAGCGCCGCGCCGTGCGCGTGCGCGAGACGGCGCGGCTCGGCGCCATCACCCTTTCCGAGCGCATGCTGCCCGCACCTTCCGGTGCCGAGGCCGATCGGGCCATGCTGGACGCCCTGCGCGAGCACGGCCTGTCGCTGCTCGACTGGGGTAACGAGGCGGAAACGCTGCGCCAGCGGCTCGGGTGGCTCTATCGCGGCCTCGGTTCTCCCTGGCCCGACGTCTCGGACCAGGCGCTTCTCGACCGTCTCGACGACTGGCTGCTGCCTTTCCTTGCCGGCGAGGCCTCCTTCGCGGCGATCAGGCCACCGGCGCTTGCGGCGGGGCTGATGTCGCTGGTCCCGCACGACCTGCAGCGCGAGGTCGACGCGCTGGCGCCGACCCATTTCGACGCGCCCTCGGGCAGCCATGTGCCGATCCGCTATGACGGCGAATGGCCGGTGCTGGCGATCCGCGTGCAGGAGCTGTTCGGCCTCGATCGCCATCCTTCGATCGCGGGCGGTACGGTGCCGCTGACTCTGGAGCTGTTGTCGCCGGCGCACCGCCCGATCCAGACGACGCGCGATCTGCCCGGCTTCTGGCGCGGCTCGTGGGCGGATGTGCGCACCGATATGCGCGGTCGCTATCCCAAGCATGTCTGGCCGGAAAACCCGCTGCTGGCGGCCGCCACCAGCCGCGCCAAGCCGCGCGGGACATAGGTTCGTGCCGCTTTCGGCGGGCCATTCGCGTTAGTGGGCAACGCGCGTTGGCGATTGGCGCAAACGCCCATCACTTCGTCATCTTCGGGCCTGCGCTCCGCTTCGCGTCGCTCCGCCCGTGGATGACGAAATCGCGAGGGGCCTCGGCCAATCATCAAGCGCTCATGATGGTGAACCGAAACAACGGCCGCTGACCGGTCAAGTCACCGTCACAGCGCTACTAGCGCTCACCCTCCTGCGGCTATAATCGTAAGTCGATGATCAATATTCTGCGCGCGCCCGATTCCCAGCAGAGCCAGCGGCTGCGGCTCAACACGCTGATCCGCCTGCGCTGGCTGGCCATCGTCGGCCAGAGCATCGCGGTGCTCGTCGTCGGCTACGGGCTGAAATTCCCGCTTCCGGTCTCGCTGTGCTTCGCGCTGATCGCCTGCTCGGCCTGGATGAACCTCTGGCTCACCTTCCGCTATCCCGCGGCGCATCGGCTGACCCCGCTCTCGGCCTTCGTCATCCTCACCATCGACAGCCTGCAGCTTGCCGGCCTGCTCTATATGACCGGCGGCCTGACCAATCCGTTTTCGGTCCTGCTCTCGGTGCCCGTCGTCATTTCCGCCGCATCACTGCCGCTGCGCCTCACCGCGGTGCTCGGCGCGCTGGTTATCGCGGCGGCCACGCTGCTTGTGTTCTTCCATCTGCCGCTGCCCTGGTACGAGGGCGCGCCGCTGTCGATGCCCTTCATCTATGTCGCCGGCATGTGGATGGCGGTGTTCGCCTCGATCGCCTTCACCGCGATTTACGCCTTCCGCGTCGCGGCCGAGGCACGCCTGCTCGCCAACGCGCTCGCCGCCACCGAACTGGTGCTGCAGCGCGAGCAGCATCTTTCGGCGCTCGACGGCCTCGCGGCGGCCGCCGCGCATGAGCTCGGCACACCTTTGGCCACCATCACCGTCGTCGCCAAGGAAATGGAAAAGGCGCTGGGCGAGGATCCAAAATTCAGCGAGGACGTGAAGCTGCTGCGCTCGCAGAGCGAGCGTTGCCGCGAGATCCTGAAGCGGCTGACCAGCCTGTCCTCGGAAGGCGAGGCGCATCTTTCGCGCCTGCCGCTGACCTCGCTGGTCGAGGAAGTGACGGCGCCGCACCGCGACTTCGGCATCTCGATCCGGCTGCGCCCCGGCGAGCGCATCGGCCCGGAGCCGGTTGGGCAGCGCAGCCCGGGCGTCATCTACGGGCTCGGCAATCTGGTCGAGAACGCCGTCGACTTCGCCAAGAACACGGTCACCGTCAGCTGGAACTGGGACAGTGAGGAGGTCTCGTTCTCGATCATCGACGACGGGCCGGGTTTCCCGCCGGAAATCATCGACCGCATCGGCGAGCCCTATATGTCGACACGCCAGGGAACAGAGGCCGGCGGCGGCCTCGGGCTCGGGCTGTTCATCGCCAAGACGTTGCTGGAGCGCTCGGGCGCGACGATCGATTTTCGCAATTCGAGCGGGCTCGGCGAGGGGGCGGTGGTGCAGATCACCTGGCCTCGCGGCGTCTTCCTCAATCCCGAGCATGCCCCGGGCACCGCATTCGACAATGCGTGAGCCTATGCATTTGGCGCATGGCAGCTTTGTTGCCGGCTGTAAAAATTGGACATTGCTGTTGCAGAATTGTATCTGCGTAAAAGTAAGGCAGTAGGATGCTGACGCAAATGAGCGCAGAAGAACCCACCGGCGCAATGGTAGAAGGCGAGGACACCTCGCTGCTGATCGTCGACGACGACAAGCCATTTCTCACTCGGCTTGCCCGCGCCATGGAAACCAGGGGCTTCGCGGTCGAGACGGCGGAAAGCGTGGAAGAGGCGGTCGCCAAGGCGCGCGCCCGCCCGCCGGCCTATGCGGTGGTCGACATGCGGCTCGGCGACGGCAACGGCCTCGACGTGGTCGCCGCCATCCGCGAGAAGCGCGACGATTCCCGCACCATCATCCTGACCGGCTACGGCAACATCGCCACCGCGGTGACGGCGGTGAAGCTCGGCGCCGTCGACTACCTGTCGAAGCCCGCCGATGCCGACGACGTCTTCGCGGCACTGACCCGCACCGCGGGCGAGCGGGCCGCACCCCCGGAAAACCCGATGTCGGCTGACCGCGTGCGCTGGGAACATATCCAGCGCGTCTACGAAATGTGCGACCGCAACGTCTCCGAGACCGCGCGCCGGCTCAACATGCACCGGCGCACCCTGCAGCGGATTCTGGCAAAGCGGGCGCCGCGGTAACCTGCTTAAACGCGCGCACGGTGCTGCCGACGCGGGTGTCGAAGGCAGCGCTGGCTCCCGCCTAGCAAGGCTGGCGATTGGCGAAATCATCGACGAGAGCGCCCCTCTCCCCGCCATACGGGGAGAGGATGCCGGCAGGCAGGTGAGGGGCGGCGCCGGCGCTTGCAAGGAGGGCGACGGTGACCGACCGGTCCAATGCTTGCCCGGTCGTGCAAGTTTGAGCATCATCGCGAAGGACACCGGCCGGCGGGCCATGTGACGGAGGGGTCATGCGCGACGAGCGGCCGAAATCGATGCTTCGCGAATTCCTCGACGGCGAGGCGGCCGGCGGCATCATCCTGATGGCGGCCGCCGCCCTTGCGCTCATCGTCGCAAACTCGCCGTTTGCCGAAATCTATTTCGCCGCCCTCCACGCCTATCTCGGGCCGCTCAGCGTCTCGCACTGGGTCAATGACGGGCTTATGGCGGTGTTCTTCCTCCTGGTCGGGCTGGAGATCAAGCGCGAGATGTTGGACGGTCAGCTCTCAACCTGGCCGCGCCGCGTGCTGCCGGGCATCGCCGCGGCCGGCGGCATGGTGTTTCCGGCGCTGGTCTATGTGTTGGTCAACCGCGACAACCAGGCGGCCCTTCCCGGCTGGGCGATCCCCACCGCCACCGACATCGCCTTCGCGCTGGGCGTGCTGTCGCTGCTCGGCAGCCGCGTGCCGGCCTCGCTGAAAGTGTTTCTTACCGCTTTGGCCATCATCGACGATCTCGGCGCCGTCATCATCATCGCGCTGTTCTACACCAGCGGCCTGTCGCTCGCCTATCTCGGCGCCGCCTTTGCGGTCATCGCCGTATTGATCGCGCTCAACCGCATGCGGGTGATGAACCTCTTGCCCTATCTCGTGCTGGGCGCGCTGCTTTGGGTGCTGGTGCTGAAATCGGGCGTGCATGCGACGCTTGCCGGCGTGGCGCTGGCGCTGACCATCCCGCTTGAGCGTTCGCCCGGCATCGGTCACGACGTCGAACACTCGCCACTGCACCGGCTGGAGCACGGCCTGCACAAGCTCGTGCCTTTCATCGTCATCCCGATCTTCGGCTTCGCCAATGCCGGCGTCTCGCTAGGCGGCTTGAGCGTTGCGGCGCTGGCCGAGCCTCTGACGCTGGGCGTCGCCGCCGGCCTCGTCGTCGGCAAGCTGGTCGGCGTCTTCGGCTCCTCGGCTCTCGCCATCCGGCTCGGCCTCGCCGACCTGCCGGCCAATGCCGGCTGGCTGCACATGGTGGGCATTTCGTTTCTGTGCGGTATAGGCTTCACCATGAGCCTGTTCATCGGCCTGCTCGCCTTCGCCAATGACGCGGCCCTTCAGGACGCGGTGAAGGTCGGCATCCTCGCCGGCTCGCTGATCGCCGCGCTGGCCGGCGCGGCGGTGCTGCTGATGGCGCCGGCGCGGGGTGGCGCCGAAGAAGAAGTGGAGTAGGGCAGCGGCGGGAACCCGTCTTGTCGATCAATGGAAGCGTTGTAAGGCGAACCACTACTTTCCGATGACTTGAATTTGATGAGTTGAAGCTATCGCTGGAATGCTAGCGTGCTTCAGCGTGCCGTCAAACAGCGGCGGGGTAATTCACTCGGTTAAGGGGTCAGCAATAATGGTATGTCGCACAACAAGTGTCATAGCAACGGTCGCGGTTTTGGGGTTTGGGCTCTCTCCGGCGGCTGCGTTCACACATCTGTCGAGCTACGAAAAAACAGCACTGACGGGCCAGGAGATTCTCGTCTTTAAGGGAGCGAGCCTGAATGTGGACTGCTCTTCTGCCGGCAAGGACGATGTAAAAATCATCTCCGGGCCGAGCCATGGGGAAGTTAGGTTGGTTGAAGGGAAGGTTTACACATCTTTTGCGAAAACCAACCAGAGGTTTAAATGCAATTCTCGAAAGGTCGACGGAATAAAAGGCGTCTACAAATCGGCTGCCGGGTTCAAGGGGCAGGATCAGATGACCTTCTCGGTTCATACTTTTGATGGGAACGCGTACAAAATTGTCGTGGACGTCAATGTCGAGTAGGGGCTGCGCTTTGGGTCCCGGCGCAGTGCAGCCCGGTGCTGCGCGGCCCGCGGCCAGCGACGACGAGATAGCGTCCTACTCGCTTTCGCCGTCCAGCACCGGCACCGAAACACCGGCAAGCTCCGCCGCCAGCAGCCGCGCCGCGCCCGCACGCGCGATCCTGAGCATCAGCGCCTTGCGCGTCGCGGCGGCCATGCGGTGCTCCGGCGCCTCGCGCAAGATCTCCGCGCCATAGCCGTCGGAGAGGATGAAGCCGCACTCCTGCGGAAAGATTTCCGCGGGCACGCCGGGATGGGTGGCGAAGAAGAAGCGGTCGGCATGCAGCCGGTAGTCCGGCCATTTGCGGTCGACACGGAAATCCTCGATGGAGGATTTGATCTCGATGATCCAGATGTCGCCCTGCCGGGTCAGCGCGACAAGATCGGCCCGCCGGCCGGTGGCCAGGGATAGCTCCGGCAGCACATGCGCGCCCATTTGGGTCAGCAGACGCTGCACGCCGCGCCGCACAAGCATGGCGCGTTCCGACTGGCGGCCGTCGATCAGCGGGTTGAGGGGAATCGGGGAAACGATAGGCATGGCAAGCACCATGCCAGATTTTGTTCACGGTTTGAACCCGTGATTCATCGGCGATGATCTGGTTGACAAACCAAGAGGGGCGAATGCCTTAGTCGTCGGCGAGTTCCAACCGAACTCGCTGCCATTCTACCCAGCAATTCTCTGGATCAATATCGAGGTAGCCTCTCGATTCATCCATGCGCCTGGCGTCCTCCCGAGTGAGCGCAATCGCCGGACAACTATCGCGGATTTGGATGACCTCTTCCTCTGTCAAAGGGCTTCCCTTTGCTCTCTCCCGATTGAGCAAGGTCGCGACAAGGCTGGGCATGGGATAAATAATAAGCTCGCCGTTTTCGCTCATCGTTGGCCCTTGGCTATCACTGCCTTTTGCGGGCGCTTGCGCCGCGCCAGTTCCTTTAATCGCCGGTTCATCCGGGGCGACGAGAGTCGGCAAATTAAGGGTATTTGCTTCCCGCAAGTTGTCTGGCGCGTCCTTCGGCAGTGGTTGCCTTACGAGTCAGCGGGGTACACCTGACCGCCAGCCCTTCGGCGCGAGTGACATATTCCAGACAGGATTTGTTTGGTGTGTCTGGGATACAAACATTAACGTTCACCGGCACAAGCGCCCCGCCGGGGATTGCACCGTATTCGGTATGGTTTGTGCATGTTACCTTACTCGAATAAGGAACATTCGCCTGGCTAGTGCATGCCGTTGCGCTGGCAGCAATGCCTACAAGGATTGCTATGCGGATCAAGTGTGGTGCCCCCAAGACAACCGCTTTTGGATCACGATTTGTGCCCGGTGCCAAGTCGGGTCTTAAATACAGGGGCGATTATATATTTCGCAGACCACCGCAACACTTGAGAGTGTTGCTACGCCTGCTGCATCCGCAGTACGAACCCCAAAATCCCAAGCCGGATGCAATCAACGTTACAGGCCAATAGATGATCGCCCAAGTGATGCCGATGATCGACGCTTCATTGTAGAGCGTCTCATCCAGCCTCCCCCAGATCCCCTTCGAAGATCAGCAGGACGCGGTTCGACGCCTGCAGCGCAAACCGCTTCGCTTCCTCGTAAGCCGGGTCGTCATAGCAGCCCTTGGCAGCTTCCAATGACGGGAATTCGACGACCACCACCCGACCGGCATCGCGCGCCTCCACCAGCAGGGGCGGCACTTTCGAAGGATTGCTGCGTGCCTGATACTTCTCGCCGATGGGCTTCCAAAGCCTGGCGTATTCGGCTTGCGCTTCCTGATCCGAAATCTCGGTGCCGACGATGAGCCAGTATCCCTTCACGGGTGGAGCACTCCTGCCGAGGATTTGTTTCTGGCTCAAGAGCTAAGATAGAGATCGGATACTTGTCTAGCTCCGGTCGGCGACTTCACGCCGCCCCCGCCATGTCATCCAAAATCGGGCAGTCCGGCCGGTCGTCGCCGTGGCAGGCGTGGATCAGCTTCTGCAGCGTCGCGCGCATCGACTGCAGTTCGCGCACCTTTTCCTCGATCGCCCTGACATGGGCGCTGGCGATTTCGCGCACGTCGTGGCTGGCGCGGTCGCGGTCCTGATAAAGCGCCATCAGCTGCCTGCAATCGTCGATTGAAAAGCCGAGGTTGCGGGCGCGGCGCAAGAAGGCCAGCCGGTGCACGTCGTCGCGCGAGTAGTCGCGGTAGCCGTTTTCGGCGCGCGCCGGCAGGATCAGGCCGATCTCCTCATAGTAGCGGATGGTCTTGGCCGGCAGGCCGGAACGCTCGGCGGCATCACCGACATTCATGGCGCTCTCCTGTCTCCGGCAGCCCTTCCGGCTGCCCCGTTGATTTTACTTCACAATCCTGGGATCCCTGTTGCCGAAATGCCGCAGTTCGGCACTTACCGGCAGGGAAGGTCATGCATATAGGCAGTGCACGCTTGGCAAGCAAAAGAAATGCCAGCATGAATGATGGTGAGAAAGCGGCCGACTCGTGCCGCTGATAAAAGGCGGGGCGTCGGACCTATTCATGCGCTTGAAGTCGTTTGCAATCGTCGCCGCCCTTGCGCTGTCGACCGCGATCAGCGGGTGCAGCACCATTGGCGGGCAGATCTTCACCAACAACTATGGCGCGATGACCGATGCCGGCTATCAGCTGCCGCGCATCCCGATCGAGAAGGTTCCGGCCCGCTTCCGCCGGCAGGAAGTGCGCTACGACACTCCCGAGAAGCCCGGCACCATCATCGTCGACACCCAGAACAAGTTCCTCTACTTCGTCGAGGGTGACGGCATGGCCATGCGCTACGGCATCGGTGTCGGCCGCGAGGGCTTCGAGTGGCACGGCACCGCCCATATCGCGCTGAAGCGCGAATGGCCGACCTGGACGCCGCCGGCGCCGATGATCAAGCGCCAGCCCGAACTCGCCAAATTCGCCGGCGGCATGGAGCCGGGCCTGAAGAACCCGCTCGGCGCGCGCGCCATGTATCTGTTCAACAAGGGCGGCGACATGGGCTACCGCCTGCATGGCAGCCCGGAGTGGTTCTCCATAGGCAAGGCGATGTCGTCGGGCTGCATCCGCCTGATGAACCAGGACATTATCGATCTCTACGACCGCACTTCGGTCGGCGCCAAGGTCATCGTGATGTGATCACGATGGCGGCGGACAAAAGCTTGCGTGCGCGGACCGTCTAGGCAACAACAAGACGTCCAAAGACAGAAAACCGGGCTGTTGGGGCCCGGTTTTTTGTTTTTGCGGTTGGAGAAAATCCACTCCGCCGAGAAGCTCAGAAACCGCAACAGGCGGCCGGCGGAGCAGAATTATCAGGCGACCTGCTCGACCTGCTGCACTTCCGGAACAAAATGCCGAAGCAGGTTCTGGATGCCGTGCTTCAGCGTCGCCGTCGATGACGGGCAACCGGCACAGGCACCCTTCATGTGCAGGAACACGGTGCCGTTCTCGAAGCCGCGGAAGGTGATGTCGCCACCGTCCTGCGCGACCGCCGGGCGCACCCGGGTGTCGAGCAGCTCCTTGATGGTGAGCACCAGCTCCTCGTCGGCCTTGTCGTAGAACTCGCCGGCCTGGCCGGCGTCGTTGGCCGGAGCCGCCGAAGCCATGACCGGCGCGCCGGACATGAAATGCTCCATGATGGCGCCGAGGATTGCCGGCTTCAGGTGCTGCCAGTCCGGACCGTCCTTGGTCACGGTGATGAAGTCGTAGCCGAAGAAGACGCCAGTGACGCCGGGGATCTCGAACAGCCGGCCGGCCAGCGGCGAAGCCTGTGCGGCGCCTTCGGCGTCACGGAAATCGGCGGTGCCGTCGCGCAGCACTTCCTTGCCGGGCAGGAATTTCAGCGTCGCCGGGTTCGGCGTCGATTCGGTCTGGATGAACATGGATATCTCCAGGCCCTTCCGGGCCGATAGTTTGGAATAGTTCTAAATAGGCTCTATCGGCTGGACATTCAAGCGAAACGCGTCGCCCGAACGGCTGGCTGGCGGAATGTTTTTGCCCCGGCGGAGCGCCCGCCACGGCAAGCCTATCCTCCGACTTCCACGCTGAGTTGTCCACTCGTCTTCTGGATGTTCACCTCGGCGCCGTCCGCCCTGCGCATGAATTCGAGGTCGGCGCTTGCCTCGCCGACCCGCAGCCCGCGAAGCTCGATGCGGCTGACGAAATCGGGCAGTCGCGGCCGCACGATCCGCAGCTTGTTTGCGAAGGCGTCGGGCTCCAGGCCGAGGCAGGTGGTCACCAGGAACGGCACCGCGCCCGCTGCCCATGCCTGCGGGTGGCAGGCCACGGGATAGTGCACCGGCACCTGGAAATCGTTGCGCTGAAAGCCCGCCATCGCCTCCGGCAGCCGGTGATGGCGGAAGTGCATCGCCGCTTCGACAATGGCGGTGAAGATCCGCAGCGCCGCGCCGTCCTCGCCATACCGCCGGCAGCCGGCCGCCAGCAGCGCATTGTCATGCGGCCAGACGGTGCCGAGATGATATCCGACGGGATTGTAGCGCCGCTCCGCGCTCGCGAGCGTGCGCACGCCCCAGCCGTTGAACATGTCGTCCTGCATCAGCCGCCGCACGGTTCGGCGGCCCTTGCCCCGATCCGCGATGCCGGTCCACAGCGCATGGCCCGGGTTGGAGGAAACGACCGCGACCGGGCGGCCGCGCGCCTCGAGCGCCAGCGCGAAAGTGTCCAGGTCCTCACACCAGAAGTCGCGGTTGAACCGTGTCCGAAGCTTTTCGGCCTCGCCGCGAAGCTGAATGGCGCTGTTGCGCTCGCCAATGCGTTCGTAGAGATCGGCGATGGCATGCTTGGCCGCAAACACATAGCCCTGCACCTCGACCAGCGCGATCGGCGGCCTGGCGATGCTGCCGTCGGTCCTGACGATCGCGTCGGCCGAGTCCTTCCACCCCTGGTTGACGAGACCGCTTTCCGAGATGGTGCGGTATTTGACATAGCCTTCGCCATGCCCGTCTCCGGCCTTGGCGATCCAGCCCAAGGCCTTTTCCACCGGCTCCCGCAGTTCGCGGAAGAGCCCCACGTCGCCTGTCCACGCGGCATAGCGGCCGAGAAGCAGCAGGAAGAGCGGGGTCGCGTCCACCGTGCAGTAGAATCTGGCATGCGGGACATTGCCCGCGCGAGCGAGCTCGCCGACGCGCAGCTCATGCAGGATCTTGCCGGGCTGCTCCTCTCGCCATCGATCCGTTCGACGTCCCTGATAGCCGGCGAGAAGGCGCAGCGTCTGGGCGGCGATGTCCGGCTGGAAGGCCAGCATCTCGAGCGCGACGATCAGGCTGTCGCGTCCAAACACCGCGACGTACCACGGCACGCCGGCCGCGAAATACTCCCTGTTGCCAAGATCCGACCTGAGCGCCGCGAGATCGCGCAGCGAACGGTCCATGATGCTGTTGAGCAGCAGGCTGTCGCTGTCGAACTTCGTGTGTTGCTCCAGCCATTTTTCAGTATCCGCCTGAACCGTCCCGGCAAAGGCCTCGAGAGCAAACGCCGGGTGCGGGCTCATTTGCTCGGCCTCCGGCTCTTCCGACAGTTCCCTCAATTCTATGGTGATCGCGATGGTACGCTTTTCTCCTGGCGCGAGATCGAACTGGAACTCGGCCGCCGTTCTGTGCATGGCATCGGGTGCCGGCAAAAAACCGATTGTTGCCGTTCTGCGAACGTGGTCGGCGCCGTGATAGACAAAGTGGAGGCTGCCGTCGCGCCAGGCGGGCCGCTCGCACCTGCCGAGGTTCTTCGGCACCAGTCCGCGCACATTGAAAATGTCCTCGAAGCCGGCGCCGAAGTGCAGGGCCAGCGGAAAGCCATGCGGCTCGTGGCCGAAATTCTGGATGGTCAAAACCTCCCGCACGCATGTTTGCTCCGCATCGAGAATGCGCTCCCAGCGGATGCCGAGCTCGTCCTTGGGGATCAGTCGCCCCCCATCGCAATGCAGGTCGGGATTGGCCAGTTCGAAAAGCGCGGCGTAACCTCTTTGCGCGGTCGAGGCCAACACGATCGGCGGCAAACCGCCCAGCGTCATCTCATAGCCGCCGAGGAAACGGCAGTCGTGGAAATAGAGCCCGAAGCCGTGCTCGCCTTTCAGCGGTATCTGGGCGTCGGGAGCGACGACATAGTAGAGATCGAGATTCTTGACCGTAATCGCGCCGGCGATGCTGTCCACCATGGCCGGGTGCCCCTTGGCGAGCACGCGGTGCCTGCGCTCCTGCTGCGCATGAGGCGTCTGCCGGGCTTTTTGCTGCGATCGCGCTGCCTGCGAGCGCGGCTGCACCGGTGATCCAGTCCCAGCGTTTCGCGGCTTTGACGTGCCGCTACGCCCTGCTTTCCGGGTTGATTCGTCCACCGGCGCTCCTTTGGAATGGCCGTTTCCGTGACCATTCCAAATGGCGCGCCGCCGACACGGGCCAAGGGCTATGGGCTGGTTGATAACATCGATGTGTATCTGCGGATCGGCGACGTTCCAATCGGGCAGGAGGGGCCTTCCCAATTCAGGCCAGGCTCTCGATTTCCTCGTCGGAGAGGTTCTGCGGCACCACGGTGACCGGGATGGGGAAGGCGGCGCCCCGGCCGGCCACCGCACTCACCAGTGGCCCCGGACCTTCCTTGCCGGCGCCGGCCGCCAGCACCAGGATGGCGATGTCCTGGTCTTCCTCGATGAGCTTGTGGATTTCCTCGGTCGGCTTGCCTTCGCGCACCACCAGTTCCGGCTCGATGCCGACCTTCTGGCGCACCTTGCTGGCATAGGTGTCGAGCGCCGCGCGCGCGGTCGCGTTGGCTTCCTCGCGCATGATCTTCTCAACCCCCAGCCAATGCTGGAAATCGTCCGGCTCGATCACATAGAGCAGGACCAGCACGCCGCTGGTGCTCTGTGCGCGCGTCGATGCGTAGGCGACAGCGCGCTCGCATTCCGGCGTATCGTCGATGATCGCCAGGAATTTGCGGCGATGTCCGGCTTCACGGCTGAGGCGTTTGGAAACCATGTCTGTCCGCTCGGTATCAATTCGGCCGCAATCTGCCACCGCCACGGACCGGCGGCAAGCCGCCGGCCGGTATGGCGATCCCAGTCAACCAGCGAGGACCGATCAGTCCTGCAACAGGCCGATGATGTCGCGCACCGTCTTCATCGTGCCTTCGGCGATCGCGCGGGCGCGCTCGCCGCCGTCCTTGAGCACGGCGTCGACATAGGCGCGGTCGCCCTCGATGCGGCGCATCTCCGAGGCGATCGGCGCGAGCTTTTCGACCGCGAGGTCGGCCAGCGCCGGCTTGAACACGGAAAACTGCTGGCCGCCATATTCCTTCAGCACGTCGGCTTTGGAAATTTCGGCGAGGCCGGCATAGATGCCGACCAGGTTTTCGGCTTCCGGCCGGCTTTCCAGCCCGTCGACTTCACTCGGCAAGGCCTCCGGATCGGTCTTGGCCTTGCGGATCTTCTTCGAGATTGTGTCGGCATCGTCGGTGAGGTTGATGCGCGACAGGTCCGACGGGTCCGACTTCGACATCTTCTTCGAGCCGTCGCGCAGGCTCATGATGCGCGCCGCAGGACCGCCGATCACCGGTTCGGTGATCGGGAAGTAGCCGTTCACCGTCTCTTCGCCGACCTGCATCTCGACGCCGACGCCGAGCGCCGCGATCTTTTCCGAGAAGTCGTTGTTGAATTTTTGCGCGATGTCGCGGGTCAATTCCAGATGCTGCTTCTGGTCCTCGCCCACGGGCACATGGGTGGCGCGGTAGAGCAGGATGTCGGCGGCCATCAGGCTCGGATAGGCGAGCAGGCCGAGCGAGGCGTTCTCGCGGTCCTTGCCGGCTTTGTCCTTGAACTGCGTCATCCGGTACATCCAGCCGATGCGCGCCACGCAGTTGAAGATCCAGGCCAACTCGGCGTGCTGGATGACCCGCGATTGGTTGAAGACGATGTGCTTCTTGGGGTCGATGCCCGATGCCAGGAAGGCGGCGGTGATCGAGCGCGTCTGGTCGCCAAGGTCCTGGTGCACGAGCTGCGCCGTCAGCGAATGCAGGTCGACGACGCAATAGATGCAGTCGGACTGTTCCTGGAGGGCGACGAATTTCTTGATGGCGCCGAGATAGTTGCCCAGATGCAAATTGCCGGTCGGCTGGACGCCCGAGAAGACGAGGGGCTTGAAGGCGGACATGATTTCCTCATGGCTTGTGGAGGGCCGTATACGCATGATTCCAAAAAGTTGCAGACTTTTTGGAGCCAATCATGCGGCTGGAAACCGCGCGCGGCGAAAGTCTTGCGACGGCGGGCTTATGGACGAAGGCGAATGCGGGATCAAGACCGGTGTTGCTGAAAGCCAGTTCGAGTTATTCGTCCAAGCCGGTGTTCGATTTCCGCGGCGCAGATTTCGCCGTGCCGCGCTTCACGTTCCGACGGATCATGCCGAAATCGGCGCCGCCGGTGCCGAAGGCGGTGATGAAGTAGAGCGCCGCACCCCCGCCGACAAGCGCGAGCAGCGTCGTCGCCTTGATCACCAGCGGCGAGCCGGGTCCGAGCCTTGCCGCGAAATAGTGCTCGGCGAAATAGAGCGCGACCGCCATCACAACAGCCGACAGCACCAGCCGGGGAATGCGCTTCAAGAGCGGTATGTCACGACCCCAGTGGCCGCGCTTTATCAACATGCCGAGCAGCAAAGCCGCGTTGACCCAGCCGGCGACGGCCGAGGCGACGGCGATGCCCGGCGCGCCCATCGAAGGAAACAAGCTCAGCGCGGTGGCGACGTTCACGCCGACGGAGATGGCGGCGAAGATCATCGGCGTGCGCGTGTCCTCGCGCGCGAAATAGCCGGGCGTGAAGGCCTTGATCAACACGAAGGCCGGCAGGCCGAGGCCGAAGATCGCCAGGATCGAGGCGACGATCGGCGTCGAATGGTTGGCGGCGAAGGCGCCGCGCTCATAGACCAGCCGCACGATCGGCTCCGACATCACCCAGAGCGCCGCGGCCGCCGGCAAGGTCATGAACAGCGTGAACTCGACCGAGCGGTTCTGGAGATTGGCCGCCTCGATCAGATTGCCCGATTTCAGCGCCCGCGACAGCTCCGGCAGCAGCACGATCGCCACCGCGACGCCGACGACGCCGAGCGGCAGCTGGTAGATGCGATCGGCATAGGCGAGCGATGACACGGCGCTGTTCTGCCCGGAGGCAATCGCCGTGCCGATCAGCTGGTTGATTTGGGTGATGCCGCCGGTAATAGCGGCCGGCAGCGCCAGAATCAGCAGCCGCTTGACGTTCGGCGTCATCTTAGGCCTGCGGAAGCCGATCGAGATGCCGGCATGGCGCACCGCTACCCAGACGATGGCGAGCTGCACGATGCCCGCCGCCAGCACGCCCCAGGACAGGCCGAAGCCGACATCATGCGCGTCGAGCCCATGATACCAGGCATAGGCGAGCACGCTGATCAGGATGATGTTGAGGAAAGCGGGGGCGATCGCCGCGGCGAAATAGCGGCGCAGCGAGTTCAGCATGCCGGCCATCATGGCGCCGAGCGACATGCAGATCAAATAGGGGAACATGATCGTCGCCAGCCGGACGGTCGTCTCGAACTTGCCCGGAATGTCGGCAAAGCCCGGCGCCACCAGGTAGCGGACGATCAGCGGCATTGCCAGTTCCATGGCGATGGTGAGCGCCAGAAGCGCCGAGAACAGCACGCCGAACACCTCCTCCGAGAAGCGCTTTGCGCCGTCGGTGCCGTGCGTTTCGATCTCCTTGGCGAACAGCGGCACGAAGGCGGCATTGAAGGCGCCTTCGGCGAACAGCCGGCGGAAGGTGTTGGGGAACTGGAAAGCGGCGTTGAAGGCGTCGGCGACCGGTCCGGTGCCGAGGGCCGCCGCCATCAGCATCTCGCGGCCGAAACCCAGCGCGCGGCTCATCAACGTGCCGGAGGCGACGGTGGCGAATTTCTTGACAAGGCTCATGCGGAGGATGACTGCCTGCGGAATTGCGTCAAATGGATGGTGATGATCACTCGGCGGCCGCCGCCTTGGCCTTGCCGTTGCGTTCGGGCGCGTTGCCTTCGAGTGTGTCGATCAGCCGCTTGTGGATCGTGGCCGTGCGCGTCGGGCTGTCGATCTTCTGGCCGGTAAGGTCGGTGACATAGAAGGTGTCGATGACCTTTTCGCCGAAGGTGGTGATGTGGGCCGAGGCGATATCGAGCGATAGGTCCGACAGCGCGCCGGTGACCTCTGAGAGCAGGCCGGGCCGGTCCAGCCCCTCGATTTCGATCACGGAAAAACGGTTCGACAGCGTGTTGCGGATCTCGGCGCGCGGCGGAATGCGGAAGGCCTTGGCGCCGCGCTTCGGCTTGGCGCGCTTCTCGATCATCTCGGGCAGCCAGCTCTTGCCGGACAGCACGTCCTCGATCAGCTTGCCGACGCGTTCGGCCCGCCGCCGCTCGTCCTCGTCGCGGTCGAATTCTCTGGAGATCAAAATGGTGTCCAGCGCCCGCCCGTCAGAGGTGGTGAAGATCTGCGCATCGACGATGTTGCCGCCGGCCGCGGCACAGGCGCCGGCGATCACCGACAGCAGGCGCGGATGGTCCGGCGCCAGCACGGTGATCTCGGTAACCGCTTCGAACTCATGCGTCTTCACCATGGTGGCGAGCTTCCTGCCGGCCACATCCGCCTCGCGCACGAATTCGGCGTGGCGCAGCTGGTCGGGCAGGTCGACGGTCAGCAGATAGTTTTCGTAGTGCTGGGCGACATAGCGCTTGCGCTCCTTCGCCGGCCATGCGGAAAGCGCCTCGGCGAGCCGCTCGCGCGCAGCGGAGGTGCGCTCGGCGCGCGACACTTCGGAGAAGCCCCCGGTCAAGAGCAACTCGGTCTCGAAATAGAGCGTGCGCAGCAATTGTCCCTTCCAGCCGTTCCACACGCCGGGTCCGACGCCCCGAATGTCGCAGACGGTCAAGATCAGAAGCAGCTTCAGCCGCTCCACCGATTGCACGATCGAGGCAAAATCCTCGATCGTCTTGCGGTCGTTGAGGTCGCGCGTCTGCGCCGTCATCGACATCACGAGATGGTTTTCGACCAGCCAGGCGACGGTCTCGGTGTCGGCGGCCGACAGCCCCATATGCGGACAGATGCGTCGCGCGATCCTGGCGCCGGCCTCCGAATGGTCCTCCGGCCGGCCCTTGGCGATGTCGTGCAGGAGCACCGCGACATAGAGCGCCTCGCGGCTCTTCTTCAGCCCCGGCATCAGCGAGTGCGACAGCGGATGCACCTTGGCGCCGTCGCCGCGCTCGATCTCGGCCAGCACGCCAATGCAGCGGATGAGATGCTCGTCCACCGTATAATGGTGGTACATCGAGAACTGCATCATGGCGACGATCTTGCCGAAGTCGGGGATCAGCTTGCCGAGCAGCCCCGCCTCGTTCATGCGCCTGAGGTTGAGCTCGGCATTGCGGTCCGAGGTCAGGATATCGAGGAACAACCGGTTGGCCTCCTCGTCGCGCCTGAGCGACTTGTTGGCCAGGCCGAGCGACCGGGTCAGCAGCTTCAGCGCGTCGGGGTGGAACTCCAGCCCGTGCTTGTCGGCGAACCAGAACAGCCGAAGCAGGTTGACCGGATCGCGTTCGAACACGCTGTCGTCGGCAATGTTGATGCGGTGGTTGTCGACAATGAAGTCGGACGTGCCGGCAAGCTTGCGCTTGCGCCGCGAGAAGGTGAGAAAGATGCGGTTGAAGCCGGGCACATGCTTGGCCTGCTCTTCCTCGAGCGCGGCGCAGAAGATGCGGGTGAGATCCCCGACATCCTTGGCGACCAGGAAGTAGTGCTTCATGAAGCGCTCGACAGCCGACAGCCCGGGATGCGTCGTATAGCCCAGCCGCTCGGCGATCTCGCGCTGGATGTCGAAATGCAGCCGCTCTTCCGCCTTGCCGGTGAGGAAATGCATATGGCAGCGCACCGCCCACAGGAAGTCCTCGGCCTTCTGGAACTCGCGATACTCGGCTTCGGTGAAGACGCCTTTCTCGACCAGTTCCTGGCCGGTACGCACGCGATAGAAGTATTTGCCGATCCAGAACAGCGTCTGCAGATCGCGCAGACCGCCCTTGCCGTCCTTGACGTTGGGCTCGACGAGATAACGGCTCTCGCCCGCCTTGGCGTGGCGATCGTCGCGTTCGGCGAGCTTGGCCTGCACATATTCGGGTCCGGTGGTGCGCACCACTTCGTGGTCGAAGCGGGTGAGCAGTTCGTCATAGAGCTTGCGTTCGCCCCACAGGAAGCGCGCTTCCAGGATCGAGGTGCGGATAGTGATGTCGGTGCGCGAGAGCCTCAGACACTCTTCGATGTTGCGGGTGGCGTGGCCGACCTTCAGCCCCATGTCCCACAGCATGTAGAGCATGTATTCGACGATCTGCTCGCCCCACGGCGTCTGCTTGTAAGGGAGCAGGAACAACAGGTCGATGTCGGAGCCCGGCGCCAGCGTGCCGCGGCCGTAGCCGCCGACCGCGACGACCGCCATGCGCTCGGCGGCGGAGCGGTTCTTGACCTGGTAGACGTGGGTAGCCGCGAAGTCGTAAAGCGCCCGGATCAGCTCGTCCATCAGATGCGACAGCCGCTCGGCGCAGGCATGGCCGCCGCCATCCTGCTTCAGCAACGCCTCGGCGATCGTTCGCCCTTCCGCGAGCTTGCCCTTGAGCAGTTGGAGAACGGCTGTGCGGGCAGCCTTGCCGGAGCCGTCGCCTGCGCTCGGCGCCGTCAGCGCCGTCATGTCGCGGCGCAAAGCGTCGCCATCGATGATTTCGTCGAGTTTGAGGGAGATCTTGGCCATTCGGCGGCGTCTATAGCGCGTTTTCTTCGCGCTGTGTATGGGGCGTGCGACAGGCCGAATTCCATCACGCGGACGGTGCGTTCGACACTCAGCCGATCAACTTTATAGACTAAAAAATCGAAACTGACCCTTGACCTTCCAGTTACTGGAAGGACTACCTCCGCCTCAATCCGAGAGTTCCGAGGCATTTGCTGATGACCCATTCCAACCATAACCATCGTCATGCGCATGGCGCATCCTGCTGTTCGGGGAAGAATGCTCGGCCTGCGGCCGAAGCGGTGATTCGCGACCCCGTCTGCGGCATGGCGGTCGATACGGCGGCCGGCAAGCCGGCGGCCGAGCATGGCGGCAGGACCTTTCATTTCTGCAGCGAGCGCTGCCGCACGAAGTTCCAGGCAGAGCCGGACAAATATCTGACGGCCACCGATCCCGTCTGCGGCATGAATGTCGACCGCGCGAGCGCCAGGCATTTTGCCCGATACGAAGGGCAGGGCTTCTATTTCTGTTCGGCCGGATGCAAGGCCAAGTTCGAAACCGAGCCGGCAAACTATCTTACCGGCCGGCCTGAACCGCAGCCGATGCCTAAGGGCACGCAATACACCTGTCCGATGCATCCCGAGATCATTCGCGACAGGCCCGGCTCCTGCCCGATCTGCGGCATGGCGCTGGAGCCGATGGGCGTGCCGTCCGGCGACGAAGGCCCGAATCCGGAGCTGGTCGATTTCACCCGCCGCTTCTGGGTCAGCGCCGTGCTTTCGCTGCCGCTTCTCATCATCGCAATGGCGCCGATGCTGGGCGTCAGCTTCGAAAGCCTCGTCGACGGCCGCACGAAGACATGGGCAGAACTGGCGCTGGCGAGTCCGGTGGTGCTGTGGGCGGCGTTTCCGTTCTTCCATCGTGGCTGGGAATCGCTGCTCAACCGCAGTCCCAATATGTGGACGCTGATTTCGCTCGGCGTCGGCGCTGCCTATCTCTTCAGCCTTGTCGCGACGCTGTTCCCGGATGTCTTCCCGCACCAGTTTCGCGGCCATGACGGCAGCGTGCCGGTTTATTTCGAGGCGGCCGCGGTCATCGTCGCGCTGGTGTTCCTCGGCCAGGTGCTGGAACTCAGAGCCCGCGAGCGCACGGGCTCGGCCATTCGCGCCTTGCTCGACCTCGCGCCGAAGACGGCGCGCCTGATCGGCGCCGACGGGACCGAAAAGGACGTGCCGCTCGACAGCGTCAAGACCGGGGACAGGCTCCGTATCCGCCCCGGTGACGCCGTTCCGGTCGACGGCATCGTGCTCGAGGGGCGCTCGGCCATCGAGGAATCGATGATCACCGGCGAGCCGCTGCCGGTCGAGAAGTCGGAGGGCGATTCGCTCACCGGCGGCACGCTCAACAAGAACGGCTCCCTCATCATGCATGCCGAAAAGGTCGGCGCCGAGACCACGCTTTCGCGCATCGTCGAAATGGTCGCCAAGGCGCAGCGCTCCCGCGCGCCGATCCAGGGGCTGGCAGATCGCGTTTCCTTTTACTTCGTGCCGGCTGTCGTGCTGGTGGCGATCATCGCCTTCATTGTATGGTCGCTCTTCGGCCCCGAGCCCAGCCTGGCCTTCGCCATCGTGTCGGCGGTGTCGGTGCTGATCATCGCCTGTCCCTGCGCGCTCGGCTTGGCCACGCCGATGTCGATCATGACTGCGACCGGCCGCGGCGCGCATGCCGGCGTGCTGATCAAGGAAGCGGCGGCGTTGGAGCGCTTCGCCTCCGTCGACACACTGATCGTCGACAAGACCGGCACCTTGACCCAGGGCCGGCCGCGGCTGACCGATGTCGTCGCCACCGAAGGCATTGCGGAGAATGAATTGCTGGCGCTCGCCGCGACGCTCGAAAACGGCTCGGAACACCCGCTCGCCGAGGCGATCGTCGAACGTGCCGCCGAACGCGGCGCCAAGCTTGCAGGTGCCGAGGACTTCGAGGCGATAACCGGCAAGGGCGTTGCCGGTACCGTGTCCGGCAGGAAGGTTGCGCTCGGCAATGCGGCGATGATGGCCGACCTCGGCGTCGACACCGCGCCCGTTTCCGCCAGCGCGGAGGCGCTGCAGGCCGAAGGCAAGACGGCGATGTTCGTTGCCGTCGGCGGCAAGCTTGCCGGCCTGGTTGCCGTCGCCGATCCGGTCAAGGCAACCACGGCCGAGGCGATCAAGGCGCTGCACGACAAGGGCTTGAGGATCATCATGGCGACCGGCGACAACGAGCGCACGGCAAAAGCGATCGCGGGCAGGCTCGGCATCGACGAGGTCCGCGCCGGGCTGCTGCCGGATCAGAAGGCGGCACTTGTCGACGAACTGCGCGCCAGGGGCGCCGGCATCGCCATGGCCGGCGACGGCGTCAACGATGCGCCGGCGCTTGCCGGAGCCGATGTCGGCATCGCCATGGGCACCGGCGCGGACGTCGCGGTCGAAAGTGCCGGCATCACGCTGGTCAAGGGCGATCTCAACGGTATCGTCAGAGCCCGCACACTGGCCCAGGCGACGATCCGCAACATTCGCCAGAACCTGTTCTTCGCCTTCCTCTACAACGTGCTCGGCGTGCCAGTCGCCGCCGGAGTGCTCTACCCGCTCACCGGTATGCTTCTGTCGCCGATGATCGCAGCGGCGGCGATGAGCCTGTCGTCGGTCTCGGTGATCGGCAACGCGCTGCGGCTGAGAACGTTGAAACTCTGAGCGACGCCCCCAAATACGACATTCCATTCAACAGGAGATATTGGATGACCTTGGCCAAGAAGATTGTGCTGCTGCTGATGGCGGCGGGAATGCTGATCGCGGTGTTCGTCGAAAGCGTGCCCGCGCAATCGGACGAAATGAAGCACCACATGTCCGGGATGGCCATGGGCGCGGACAGCCCCGCAACCGCTGGCTACAAGGCGGCCATGGACAGGATGCACAAGGACATGATGCTGAACTACACCGGCAATGCCGACGTCGATTTCGTCCGCGGCATGATCCCGCATCACCAGGGAGCCATCGACATGGCCAAGGTGGTGATCGCCAACGGCAAGGACCCGGAAATCCGCAACCTCGCCGAGAACGTCGTCAAGGCGCAGGAAGCCGAGATCAAAAAAATGCAGGATTGGCTTGCCAAGCATCCGGTGAACTAGTTTCCCGCGCCGGAAATCCGGACGAAGGCGAGGACTTCGGCCTGGATTTTCGGCCATGCTTGTGCTGCGATCCAGCCTCACGCGGAGCAGGCCATGTCTTCTAAAATCAGAACCACTTTCCTGCCGTCAGGCGAAGCCGTTCCGGTGCTGGGTCAAGGCACGTGGAAGATGGGTGAGGACGGCCGGCGCCGCGCCGATGAGGTCGCGGCGCTGAGGCTTGGGCTGGATCTCGGCATCACGCTTATCGATACGGCGGAAATGTATGCCGGCGGCGGCGCCGAGGAGGTGGTGGCGGAAGCCATCGCCGGGCGCCGCGACGAGACTTTTCTGGTTTCCAAGGTGCTGCCGTCCAACGCCTCGCGCGCCGGCGTCAAGCGGGCCTGCGAGAACAGTCTGAAACGGCTCGCCACCGACCGCATCGACCTCTATCTGCTGCACTGGCCGGGCAGCGTGCCGCTGTCGGAAACGATCGAAGCCTTCGAGGCCTTGAAGGCGGCCGGCAAGATCCGCCATTGGGGCGTCAGCAATTTTGATACCGACGAGATGGAGGAATTGGTCGGCCTACCCTCCGGCGCCAACGTCCAGACCAACCAAGTCCTCTACAATCTCTCTCGGCGCGGTCCGGAATTCGACCTCGCGCCCTGGAGTCTTGAGCGCGGCATCCCGCTGATGGCCTATTCGCCGGTCGAGCAGGGCGCGCTCGCGCGCAACGCCAGGCTCGATGCCGTTGCTGCCCGCCACAACGCCACGGCGGCACAGGTCGCGCTTGCCTGGGTAATGGCGCAAAAAGGCGTCATCGCCATCCCGAAGGCCAGCCGGCAGGAACACGTCCGCCAGAATGCTGCGGCGCTCGACCTAGTCCTGACGGCGGAAGACCTTGCCGACCTTGACCGCGCCTTTCCGCCGCCGACGCGCAAGCGCGGGTTGGAGATGATCTAGGCGCGCTCGCAATGACGCTGGAAAGCCTTATTTCGCCGCCAGCCCCTTAAGCCAGTAGAGCGCCTCCAGCGCCTCGCGCGGCGTCATTTCGTCGGGGTTGATCGCCCCCAGTGCTTCGCCCAGGACATCGTTCTTCGCCGGCTTCGGCGCTTCGAGCTTCACCGCCACCGAAAACAGCGGCAGATCGTCGACCAGCCGGTTGGTCTTGCCGGAAACCTCGCCTTCCTCGAGCTGGTGCAGCACTTGCTTGGCGCGCGCCACCACCGCTTCCGGCAGTCCGGCGAGCCGAGCCACCTGCACGCCGTACGAACGGTCGGCGGCACCCTTGCCGACCTCGTGCAGGAAGACGACATCGCCTTCCCATTCCTTGACCCGCATGGTGACGTTGGAGAGCCGCGAAAGCTTGCCGGCCAGCGCCGTCATCTCGTGGAAATGCGTGGCGAAGATCGCACGGCAACGGTTCCTCTCATGCAGATATTCGACCGCCGCCCAGGCGATCGACAGACCGTCGAAGGTCGCGGTGCCGCGGCCGATCTCGTCAAGGATGACCAGTGCCCGCTCCCCGGCCTGGTTTAGGATCGCCGCGGTCTCGACCATCTCGACCATGAAGGTCGAGCGGCCGCGCGCGAGATCGTCCGAGGCGCCGACGCGCGAGAACAGCCGGTCGACGACACCGATATGGGCGCTTTCGGCCGGTACGAAGGAGCCGGTCTGGGCAAGGATGGCGATCAGCGCGTTCTGCCTCAGGAAGGTCGACTTGCCGCCCATGTTCGGGCCGGTGAGCAGCCAGATGGCGCCGGCCTTTGCCCCGTTTTCAGGCGAGAGGTCGCAGTCATTGGCGACGAACGGACCTTCGCCTGATCGCCTGAGCGCCTGTTCGACCACCGGGTGGCGGCCGCCGGCAATCTCGAAGGCGAGGCTGGAATCCACGACCGGCCGGCACCAGCCCTCGCTTTCGGACAGCAGCGCCAAGGCCGACGATACGTCGAGGACTGCAAGTGCCTCGGCCCCGGCGCGGATGCTGTCGGCCTCGCTCACCACTTCCGCCGTCAGCCGGTCGAAGGTGGCAAGCTCGATGCTCAGCGCCTTATCGGCGGCATTGGCGATCTTCGATTCCAGCTCCGCCAGTTCCGTCGTTGTGAAACGCATGGCGTTGGCCATCGTCTGGCGATGGATGAAGCGCGCCTTCGCAGCGTCGCTGCCGGTCATGATCGAATGATGGTTGGCGGTCACCTCGATATAGTAGCCGAGCACATTGTTGTGCCGGATCTTCAGCGAGCGGATGCCGGTCTCTTCGATCAACGAGCGCTCCAGCCCGGCGATCACCTTTCGCGACTCATCGCGCAGCGCCCGCATCTCGTCGAGTTCGGCATTGTAGCCTGATCGCACGAAGCCGCCGTCGCGCCTGATGAGCGGCAATTCGTCGTCGATCGCCTCGCTGAGATGGCGGGCGAGCGCCTTGGGCAAGCCATGGATCGCCGCGAGCGCCGCGGCGAGTTCGGCGGGGAGCGGCGTCGTCGCAAACAGTGCGGCGATCGCGCCCGCGGCCTCGAAGCCGGCGCTGAGCGCGCCAAGGTCGCGCGGGCCGCCGCGGTTGAGCGCCAGCCTGGTGAGCGCCCTCGGCATGTCGGCGACACTTTTCAGGCTCGTTCGCAATCCCTGGCAAAGCCGCGCTTCGGCGCGAAAGAACGACACCGAATCCAGCCTAGCGGAAATCAATGCCGGGTCGGTCAGCGGCGCCATCAGCCGGTCGGCGAGCAGTCTCGCCCCGCCCCCGGTCACGGTTCGGTCGATCGCCTTGAACAGCGAGCCTTCGCGGCAGCCGGATAGCGTGCGCAGGAGTTCCAGATTGGCGCGCGTCGCAGGGTCGATGAAAAGCGTCGAGCCGTTCTCCTCGCGCTCGGGCCGCGACAGCGGCGGCCGTTCGGCCTTCTGCGTCTTCTCGACATAGGCGATGGCGCCCGAGATCGCCGACAGCTCGGCACGCGAAAAAGTGCCGAAACTGTCCGGGGTCGCCACCTCGAAGAAGCGGGCGATGCGACCCGTGGCCGACGCCGAATCGAACAGCGATGGCGGCTGCGGGTTGGCGACCCGGCCGAGCACGTCGAAGACCGGCCGCAGCTCCGCGTCATGGAACACCGGCTCGGCGACGATCAGCTCGCGCGGATCGACGCGGAAAATGTCGGCAAGCAGCCGTTCGGCCGAGGTTTCAGCCACCCGAAACGCGCCCGTCGAGATGTCGATCCAGGCAAGCGCGAAACTGCCTTGGCTGGCTGCATTGCCGCCCTTCACTCGCCCCAGCGCCATCAGGAAGCTCGACTCCGAGGGTGCAAGCAGCTTGTCCTCGGTGATGGTGCCCGGCGTGACCAGCCGCACCACGTCGCGGCGCACCACCGATTTCGAGCCACGCTTCTTGGCTTCCGCCGGGTCCTCGATCTGCTCGCACACGGCAACGCGGAAGCCCTGCGCGATCAGCTTCTGCAGATAATCGTCCGCCGCATGCACCGGCACGCCGCACATCGGGATGTCGTGGCCCTGGTGCTTGCCGCGCCGCGTGAGCACGATGCCGAGCGCCTGGCTCGCCTTTTCGGCGTCGTCGAAGAACAGCTCGTAGAAATCGCCCATGCGGTAGAACAGAAGCGAATCCGGGTTCGCCGCCTTGATCTCGATATACTGCTCCATCATCGGCGTGACGCCGCCCATGGTGGGCGCCGGCGTCGTCGTTTCCTGGGCGTCGGTATCGGTCGGCATGTGCATGTTCATGCCCGAACGCTAGCAGATGTGGCAGGGCGGTTTAATGCCGGAGGCTCGAAAAGCAGGGGAAAGCGCGAGCCATGCTGCCACCTCGCCGTCAATCGGTCCGCCGCATTGCCGGCCTTCTGCGTTGAAGCAGCTTCGCCCGGCTTGTCGGTTTACAGTCGCCGCGTGTAGCCTTAATCGGTGGGAACCATAAGCAAGCAGCCGTCCCAAGCGGTGCCGCACAGGCGAGGAAATCAAAAGCATCATGGCCAGGAAAACCGAAAGCAGCGGGCCCTCCGTCAGCGCGCAGGAGGCGCTCGAATTCCACGCCATGGGTCGGCCGGGCAAGCTGGAGATCGTCGCCACCAAGCCGATGGCGACGCAACGCGATCTGAGCCTCGCCTATTCGCCGGGCGTCGCCGTTCCTGTGCGCGCAATCGCGGAGGATCCAAGCCGCGCCTTCGACTACACGACGCGCGGCAACATGGTCGCCGTCATCTCCAACGGCACCGCAATCCTCGGTCTTGGCAATCTCGGCGCCCTGGCCTCGAAGCCGGTCATGGAAGGCAAGTCGGTGCTGTTCAAGCGCTTCGCCGATGTCGATTCGATCGACCTCGAAGTGGCGACCGAGGACGCCGACGAATTCATCAACTGCGTGCGCTTCCTCGGACCTTCCTTCGGCGGCATCAATCTCGAGGACATCAAGGCGCCGGAATGCTTCATCATCGAGCAGCGGCTCCGCGAGCTGATGGACATCCCCGTCTTCCACGACGACCAGCACGGCACCGCCATCATCTCGGCCGCCGGGCTCATCAACGCGCTGGAGATCACCGGCCGAGACATGAAGACCGCGAAAATGGTCTGCAACGGCGCGGGCGCAGCGGGCATCGCCTGTATCGAATTGATGAAGGCGATGGGTTTTTCGCCGGAAAATATCATCCTGTGCGACACCAAGGGCGTGGTCTTCCAGGGCCGCACCGAAGGCATGAACCAGTGGAAGTCGGCGCATGCGGTCAAGACCGAGGCGCGCTCGCTCGCCGAGGCGCTTGACGGCTGCGACGTTTTCCTCGGGCTCTCGGCCAAGGGCGCGCTGACCCCCGCCATGGTGCAGTCGATGGCCAAGAACCCGATCATCTTCGCCATGGCCAATCCGGATCCGGAGATCACGCCCGAGGAAGTCGGCGAGATCCGCACCGACGCCATCATGGCGACCGGCCGCTCGGATTACCCGAACCAGGTCAACAATGTGCTGGGTTTCCCTTACATCTTCCGCGGCGCGCTGGATGTCAGGGCGACCACCATCAATGACGAGATGAAGATCGCCGCCGCACGCGCCCTGGCCGAGCTGGCGCGCCAGGACGTGCCCGACGACGTCGCCGCCGCCTATCAGGGCAACCGGCCGAAATTCGGCCCCAACTACATCATCCCGGTGCCGTTCGATCCGCGCCTGATCTCGGCGATCCCGCTTGCCGTGGCCAAGGCCGCGATGGAGTCCGGCGTCGCCCGCAAGCCGATCCTCGATCTCGACCGCTACGCGCATGAGCTCTCCGCCCGCCGCGATCCGATCGCCTCGACCTTGCAGCGCATCTACGACCGCGTCCGCCGCCAGCCCAAGCGCATCGTCTTCGCCGAAGGCGAGGAGGAGCAGGTGATGCGCGCCGCCGTCTCCTACGTGAACCAGAGGCTGGGCACGGCGATCCTGCTCGGCCGCGACGACGTCATCAAGGAGAATGCCCGCAACGCCGGCATCGAGCTCAACAAACAAGGCCTCGAGATCATCAATGCCAGGCTGTCGCGCCGCAATGGGATCTACACCGACTATCTCTACGAACGTATGCAGCGCAAAGGCTACCTGTTCCGCGACTGTCAGCGCCTGATCAACAACGACCGCAACCATTTCGCCGCCTGCATGGTGGCGCTGGGCGACGCCGACGGCATCGTTACCGGCGTGACCCGCAACTATTCCACCGCGCTCGACGACGTGCGCCGCGTCATCGACGCCAAGCCAGGCCACCGCGTGATCGGCGTCTCGATCGTGCTGGCAAGGGGCCGCACCGTGCTGGTTGCCGACACCGCGGTGCACGACATGCCGAATGCCGAGCAGATCGCCGACATCGCCGAGGAGGCGGCCGGGTTTGCCCGCCGCATGGGCTACGAGCCGAGGATTGCGATGCTCGCCTACTCCACTTTCGGTCATCCGCAGGGCGAGCGCTCCGAGCGCGTGCAGGAAGCGGTGCGCATCCTCGATAAGCGCCGCGTCGACTTCGAATATGACGGCGAGATGGCCGCCGACGTGGCGCTGAACCCGCGCGCCATGGCGCAGTACCCGTTCATCAGGCTGACCGGTTCGGCCAATGTGCTGGTGATGCCCGCCTTCCACTCGGCCTCGATCTCGACCAAGATGCTGCAGGAACTCGGCGGCTCGACCGTCATCGGCCCGCTGCTGGTCGGTCTGAACAAGCCGGTGCAGATCGTCTCGCTCAACGCCAAGGACTCAGACATCGTCAACATGGCGGCGATCGCGGCCTATACGGCGGGGAACTAATGCATGTCGCCCAGCAGTATGCTCGGTTCTGGGACAACGACATGCATCAAATCAAAGGACTTGAAGCGCGTCGTCTGAATCCGTTTCAGCGCGACACGCTTTAAGGCGCGATTTGCACGGGACCTTCGCCGACCCGAAGGCAAAAAGGCCCGCGGCGGACGCCGCGGGCCTTTTCAGTAGGTTGGGAGGTCCGATCAGAACGAGCGCTGGAAGCGGAGGATACCGCCGAGGCTGCTCTTTTTGTTGGCCTTGGTCCAATCGTTGAAGTCGGCGTCGCCGAATTTGCCAGCGTTGAGGTAATCGACTTCGGCCGTGACCGTGAAGCCGGGCACGACGGTATAGGCAACGTTGGCGGCGACACCCAGGTTCTTCCATTCGTCATACGAGATCTGGGCGTTGAACGCGGTCTTGTCGTTGAACTTGTAGGTGCCACCGCCCCAGATTGCCCAGTTGCCGCCCCACTGCTTGTAGAAGCCGCGACCGCTGGCATCGATGGCGTTGCCGGCATTGTCATTGAGGTTGTCGTCGGTGCCGTAGCCGCCCATGACGAACAACGTCAGTTCCTTGCTGACATTGACGTCCAAGCGAACCTTGCCGGCGACTTCCTCGTAATTGCTGTCATAGGCGACGACGCCGGTGACCGCACCCCAGTCGCCCTTGTACTTCACGCCGCCGACGACATGCGGAACATAGCTGTCGATGGTGCCGACCCTGCCAGCGCCTTCTTCGAGCGAGACCAACCCAGTGAAGCCGTTGCCTGCATCGAAATAGTACTGAACGACGTTGCTCTCCTGGCCGCCATACGGGACCAGCGTATCCTGGATGACGGCGCCGGCATAACCGATGAACGTATCGAAAGCCGTATCGTCCTTACCGACGCGGAGACCACCGAGCTGGATCCAGGCGAAGCGCAGCGAGAGCGCTTTGTTACGGCCCTGCCAATCGTCCGCATTTGAAGCGTTCTGATTGAGAAAGTCGCCGTTGCTGTTGCCGTAATTGAAGCGGGTCTCGGTGTAGGTCTTGAGGGTACCGAGTTCGGTTTCCTGACCGGTCCAGGTCTTCAGCGTGAAGCGGGTGTTCTTATAGAAACTCGAATGCGTGCCGCCGGCGTCCTGATGGTCTGGCACATGGTTGACACCGTCGAGGGAACCGACATCGCCGACGCCGATGTCGTAGCGGACGTAGCCTCCGATGCGCAGGCAGGTCTCGGTGCCGGGGATGTAGAAGTAACCCGCGCCGTAGACGTCGCAGATCTTGACGTATTCGGCCGGTTCCGGCTCGGCGACGGTGACCGCGTCGGCGGCGCGGGCGCCCGAAACTGCGACCAGGGCCGCAGCGGAGCCCAGTAGAAGGCTCTTGATGTTCATTTTCTTGAATCTCCAGTCAAAGGTTCAAGACAGGTTTGCGTATGACCCCACAGGCTCCGCTGCCCCTGTCCCCATCGTTGAAAAAGTCGCGCACCGGCGCCGCTTCTTCGCCCTCGACATGACCTAACTGGCTGTCGTTAACAACAGAGATTGTGTCTGAAAAACGCCTTTTGGACTCTTACGGAAGTCTTGTTGCGCAAATATCACGTCACATATTTGAAAGAATGGCACATATTGCACAATATATACGTTAGAGACGATATTTTTGACTTTGAAATGTCCCATATGTGCCATTTATTACGGTTTTATGACAAATGTATAACCGCCTAATGACTCTTGAGGCGGCGCACAAAAACGTGGACCAGCATCCGTGAAAATGGGGGATCAGGACAGGTTGCGCGCGACGCGAACCACATCCTCGATCATGTCCTCGCGCAGCATTTCGATGGGGGTGCGGCCATCGAGCTCGGGGGAAGGCCGGGTCAGCCAGAACCAAGCCAGCCTCGGATTGGTGATGGCTGCCAACACCTCGCCTATACCCGGGGCCGGCCTGCCGTCGACGAACTGGGCGAGCGGGAAGACATGCTTGCGGCCGCCTTTGCGCAGCGCGACGACCTCACCGCGCCTTTGCCAGCGGTGCAGCGTCGAGCGAGGTATGCGGAACTTCTCTTCCAGATAGGTCGAACCTGCGACCTCGCCGGCCCAGTCTTCTATCAGCATCGACTGCAGCTCGGAGACCAGCTCGGCAAAGGGCCGGGCGATGGGCTTGCCGGCCCCGATCTTCGGATTTTCGTCCCTGCTGCCTGCGTCGCGCAGCTCGGCGCGCGCGATCTTCTCCGCCATCGCGCGGAAGAATTCGGAGGCGAGCCCGGTCCAACTGCCCTTGAAGGAGGTGATGGCAAGCCGCTGCGCCTGCGGCAGGAACGGAAGGGCGGCGGCAACACCGCCGGCCATCGCGGCGGCGCAGATCAGCGACTCCGCGTCCATTAGGACGCCATGCTGAATCAAAGCCTGTCGCACAGCCTCGGCCACAAGTCCGGCCAAGGCGTCTTGCGAAATTCCTTCAGGCGGATTCTGAAATCTGGTCATGCATCTGTCTTGCGCGCCGCGCGCTCCTCCCAAACTGTGCCGTCTTGAACGGCTACAGCGGAAAGCGGCAATCGCAATGGTGACGGACGCAGCGACCGTGAAGGTTGCTGTCTTGCATTTTTGACACCCCAACTGCTGCGGGCGTCCCGAAATGTCAGTCGCGGAACGCCCAATGTGCCTCTAGGAGCGATCTATGACAGCGGCGCGACAGACGGGTTCATTTGGCACCCGACCGGGATGACGCAGCGGAACTAAAGCAGGCCCGCCTGTTCCGCTTCGCGGCGCAGATTCTGGCGCGGCCGCGGACCGATCTGCTGGATCACCAGCCCGGCCGCAAGCGAGCCGAGGTCGCCGCAATCCTGGAGGCTGCGTCCGGTCGTGTATCCATAGAGGAAACCGGCGGCATAGAGGTCGCCCGCGCCGGTCGTGTCGACCAGTTCCTTGATCGTGGTCGCGCGGATAGTGACGGTCTCGTCGCCGCGCACGATCACCGAGCCCTTTTCCGAGCGAGTGACGGCGGCGATCTTGCAATCCTTGCGTATCGCCGCCAGCGCGTCCTCGAAGGAAGCGGTCTGGTAGAGCGACTTGATCTCGTGGCTGTTGGCGAAGACGATGTCGACCGTGCCGGAGCGCATCAGATCGAGGAACTCGTCGCGGTAGCGGTCGACACAGAAGGAATCCGACAGCGTCATCGACACTTCGCGCCCCGCCGCATGCGCCAGCCTCGCGGTCTGCCGGATCGCTTCCTTGGCGCGCGGCGGATCCCACAGATAACCCTCGAAATAGGTGACCTTGGCGCCGGCCGCCTTGTCGGCCTCGACGTCCTCCGGCCCCAGCTCGACGCAGGCGCCGAGATAGGTGTTCATCGAGCGCTCGCCGTCCGGCGTGACGAAGATCATCGAGCGAGCCGTCGGCGGCTCGCCTTGCAGTGGCTTGGTGTCGAAGGCCACGCCCTGGGCGCGGATATCATGGCTGTAGATGTCGCCGAGCGCATCGTTCGACACCTTGCCGAAAAAGGCGGCGCGGCCGCCGAAGCTCGCCACGCCCGCCGCCGTGTTGCCGGCGCTACCGCCTGAAGCTTCGATCGCCGGTCCCATGCGGCTGTAGAGCAGCTCGGCGCGCCTGGTGTCGATGAGGTTCATCGCGCCCTTGATGATGCCGTTGGTTTCCAGAAAGGCCTCGTCGCATTGCGCGATGATGTCGACAATGGCATTGCCGATGCAAAGCGCGTCATATTCCGGCATCAATGTCTCCGCCAACGATTGTCCGGCTTTCTGCCACGCCGGCCGCGCGCGGGTCTAGCGGCTCGCAGCCGCTTTGCCTACCCCGAAAATCGGCACCGGTTTCCGCTTCGCCGACTTTCGGTCGGTTGCTGCGGCAGCCGTCGCGCCGAACTGGACCATATCGTTAGAGGCGACGGCGGCTATGGTTGGAGCGTCATCGAAACATCTAAGCCGTGGTGTGAGCTAGAGCGGACCGTCGAAACAGGCTGAAGGCGCGAAACGACCATGTCCGATAAGACCGAGATGACGACCGAGCTGGCGCTGCTTGGCCTGCTGGCGGCGCTGTGGGGTGCCTCCTATACCTTCATCAAGATCGGCGTCGAGACGATCCCGCCGGTGACCTTCATCGCCGGGCGCACGCTGATCGCCGGCGGCATTCTGCTTGGCCTCATCCGCTGGCGCGGCCTTGTCATGCCGCCGGGCGTGGTCATGTGGCGCCGCTTCATGTTCCAGGCCTGCCTCAACAGCGTCATCCCGTTCACGCTGATCGCCGCCGCCGAACGTTCGATCGACGCCGGCCTTGCCACGATCCTCAACGCCACGTCGCCGATCTTCACCTTTCTGCTGACGGCGCTGATCACCCGCCACGAGCCGGTGACATTGCGCAAGCTGGTCGGCGTCGGCGCCGGCATCGCCGGCATTTGCCTCATCGTCGGCACCGAGGCGCTGGGCGGCATCGGCCATCAGCTCTGGGCGCAGCTTGCGGTCGTCGCCGCCACCGTCTGCTATGCCGGCGCCGCCATTTTCGGCCGCAATTTCAGAGGGCTCGACCCGATGGTGCCGGCCGCCGGCTCGATGATCTGCGGCGCCGTGATCCTGATTCCCTTGAGCCTCGTCTTCGACCGACCCTGGACGTTGACGCCGTCGACGGCGTCGATTCTGGCGCTCTTCGGGCTTTCGGTCTTCTCCACCGCGCTCGCCTTTTCGATCTTCTTCCGGCTCATCCACACGCTGGGCTCGGTCGGCACCACCTCGCAGGCCTATCTGCGCGTGCCGATCGGCGTCGGCATCGGCGCCGTCTTTCTGGGCGAAAGCCTCGGGCCGAGCGCCTGGTTCGGCATGGGCTTCGTCGTCGTTGGCGTCGCGGCGATGACCATTCCGGCCAGACAGGCCAAGCTTGCGCAATAATGCATGTCGCCCAAAAGTGCATGGCGGTTTTGGGAGAACGACATGCATCGAGACAAAACCTAAGGCGCGTCGACGCGACGCGCTTAGTTGCGCCGCTTAGCAAGCCCGCCTATCTCGGGATCGTCGCTCCTCTGTAAGGGCTTGGACCTGCCGTGATCCTCGACGCCGCCCGCGCTGCCGCCAGCCGGCTGTTCTCACCTGAATTCCGCTCCGTCTTCCTGAAGACGCTGGGCCTGACGCTGCTCGCCTTGGTGGCGCTGTGGTTCGGCATCGAGAGCCTGCTCGAATGGCTGGCATGGCCGTGGCTGCAGACATTTGTACCCGGCCTGCCGTCCTGGGCAGGATGGCTGAGCGGCATCATCGCCGGCATCCTGTTGGCAATGGGCATGGCGCTGCTCGTGGCACCCGTGACGGCGATCGTCGCAGGGTTGTTCCTCGACGATATCGCCGAGGTGGTCGAGCGCACCGACTATCCCGGCGATCTGCCCGGCCGCGCCGTGCCGGTGCTGCAGTCGATGGCGCTGGCGATAAAATTCTTTGGCGTCGTGATCCTCGGCAACATCGTCGCCCTGCTGCTGCTCCTGGTGCCGGGCATCAACCTCGCCGCCTTCTTCATCGTCAACGGCTATCTGCTGGGCCGCGAATTCTTCGAGTTCGCCGCCATGCGCTTCCGCCCCGAGGCCGAAGCCAAGGCGCTGCGCCGGAAGTATGCGGGCACGGTATTCCTGGCCGGACTGCTGATCGCGGTCTTCCTTGCCGTGCCGCTGCTCAACCTTTTGACCCCGCTCTTTGCCGCCGCCATGATGGTGCATCTGCACAAGGCGGTTTCGGCGCGGGACCCGGTCCAGCGCAATTTCAGGAAAAGCGCGTAGCGGTTTTTCGTCCGGAAATGCGCAACAAGGGGATAGAGCGGTTCGGTGTTTCCGTGAAACGCTGAACGCCCTAATCCTGCTCGGTACCGCCCCCGCGGAACAGCGCCTGCAGCTTGCCGAACGGCATCGCCGAACGGGTGAAGCCGAAGGTGCCGTCCTGCTGGATTTCCCGCGCAGCGGTTTCCAGCATGCCAAAGGCGAAATTCGTCAGCCATGGCCCGAGCGAGACGCGTTTGACCCCGGCCGCGGCAAGGTCGGCCACGGTGAAGCCGGGCCGCGCCATGACGTTGACCGGCTTGCTGACCGCGGAGCAGACCGTCTGCACGGTGTCGATGTCGCTCAGGCCCGGCGCGTAGAGCACGTCGGCGCCGGCTTTCTCGAAAGCCTGCAGACGCTTGATCGTGTCGTCGAGATCGGTCTTGCCCCAAAGGAAATTCTCGGCCCGCGCGGTGAAGACGAAATCGTGCTTCAAGGCGCGCGCCGCCTCGGCGGCCGCGGCGACGCGTTCGACTGCATGCGAGAACTCGTAGATCGGATTCTCTGGGTCGCCGGTATGGTCCTCGATCGAGCAACCGGCAAGGCCGGCGGCTTCCGCCGCGAAGATGGTTTCTGCGGCCTGCTCGGCGCTGTCGCCCTTGCCGCGCTCGAGATCGGCCGAAACCGGCAGATCGGTTGCCGCCGTCACTTCGCGGCAATGGTGGATCATGGCCTCGAACGTCACGGCGCCGTCGGGCAGGCCGCGCGAGAAGGCGAAGCCGGCGCTGGTCGTGGCCAGCGCCTTGAAGCCGAAGGAAGCCAAAAGCTTGGTCGTGCCGACATCCCAGGGATTGGGCATGACGAAGGTCGAGGCGTGCAGATCGCGAAAAATCTTGCCCTTGTCCATGGCGGGTCCTCAATCATGGGTCGTGCGGGGAATTTATCGCGGTCGCCCCGCTCGGGCAAACGAATGCGCTCGGCTCAGAAGCGTTTCTCGTTCTCTGCTGACAACCTTTTGAGGGCGTCTGAACCCGCCACGTAGCGCGACGTTTTCTTATCCCAATGATAGATGGCTGAAATGTCCTTCGAGGACGCCTCGGGCGCCTCATCGTCGCAGCTTTCGCCGCTTGGTATCGTGGCGTCGGTCACCGTCACCTTGATGGCTGCATGCGCCCGGCCGTCGGCAACGGCCTTAAAAGCGATGTCCTGCTTGCGGCTGTAGGTGCATAGCCTTTCATCGAACGTGTAGATCATGTCGATCAGTTCGAACTTGTCGTTGCGCACCATGATCAACGGCGTGATCACATAGCCCTGGCTCGAATTGAAATGCGTGCTCATGGTGATGAGGATATCGTCACCGGCGCCGACCGACAGTTTGTTCGGTTCGCGAAAATAGGTGCTGCGATCGACGGCGACATTGACCGCGTCGAGCAGCGCCGGCTTGCCGCCGGTCAGATCGTAGAGCGCCAGCATCGCATAGCCCTCGGCGCTGTCGGGAGAGTCGCCGAGATCGAACAGCATGGTCAGCCGGTCCTTGCCGCCGGCCTTTATGGCAAGCACCGCAGCATTGGGCAGGCTTGACGTTTCAGGCGGCGAGCCACCGCTGTCCGGACCGGCGACGTGGCGCATTTCGATCGGCAAGCCGCCGCGGTAGAAGCCGTCGGCGTTCAACGCCAGATCGGGGATGACCATCCTGGCGAGGTCGAGATAGGTGACGTCCTTGTGGCCCGGGATGGCGCTGGCAAAGTCCGGAAAGCTGACATTCTCCGCGCTCGCCGGGCCCCAAAGCCATGACAGAAGCACAAGAGCGAGGGCGAGGCGAAGCAGGGTGGATTTCATGGGGTGGGAGCCGCCGGCTGTTTGACGGCTGCACGCTAGCACGGAAGATTTCGCCGAACAGCCCGGAGCAATTCCAGGAAGAATGTGAAACAGTTTTCCGTCCGGAATTGCGTAAAAACAAGTAGCTGGAGCGGGTCGGCAATTCGACGAAAGCGGAATCGCTCCAGTGTCCGATCAAAGGATCGGCAACAGTCCTGCGAGGTCGCGCATGTCGTCGAACAGGACGCCGCCGGCTTCCGCCAGCCCGTCGCGGTCCGAGAATGGATCGGCGTGATAGGAAAACACGCGCATGCCGGCGGCAATGCCGGCCTGAGTGCCGGCGACGCTGTCCTCGATGACGATGCAGTCGGCCGGCGCGAAGCCCATCGTCTTTGCCGCATGCAGGAAAAGGTCCGGGAACGGCTTGCCGCGCCCGACCATGGTCGAGGAAAACATGGCGTGCTCGAACAGCGGCAACAAGCCGGTCTGCCCGAGCGTGATATGCATCTTCGAAACCCGCGCCGACGAGGCGACGCAATAGGCAATACCGGCGGCGCGCACCTTTTCGATGAAATCGCGCACGTGAGGGATCGCCTCGACGCCATGCGCGAATAGATCCGGCAGGCCGGCGTTCCAGCGTTCGACGAAGTCGGCGCCGAGCCGGGCCTCGGTCGCCTCTTCGATCTCTTTCTGCACCGAGGCCATGCTGCGGCCCGAGAAGGTCTTGCGGCAATATTCGAATGTGGTTTGAAAGCCCGCTTCACAAAGCCAGTCGGCGAGGCGCCGATTGGCAAGGTTCTCGGTGTCGACCAGAACCCCGTCGCAATCGAAGATGACCAGTTTTGGGACTTGCATTTAGGCGGTGCCGGTCGATCCGAAACCGCCGGCGCCGCGCGCCGTGCCGCCGGCGAGCGCCCGTTCTTCGCTGGCCACCTGCGTGACTGCCGCAAACACGATCTGCGCGATCCGCATGCCGCGCGTCACCGCGAAGTCCTCATCGCCAAGATTGACGAGCAGCACTTTCACCTCGCCGCGGTAATCGCTGTCGATGGTGCCGGGCGTGTTGAGCACGGTCAGCCCATGTTTGAAGGCGAGGCCGGAGCGCGGCCGCACCTGGCCTTCCATGCCTTCCGGGATTTCCACGATCAGCCCGCTCGGCACCAGCGCGCGTTTTCCGGGCAGGATAAGCAGCGGCCGGTCTTCCGGCACCGCGGCTCGCAGGTCCATCCCGGCCGCGCCCGCGCTTTCATAGGTCGGCAGCGGCAAGCCCTCGCCATGCGGAAGCCTGACGAAACCGACGGTGGGGCCGATGACGGAGGAAGGATAGACAGCCGTGCGCATGAGCCCATTCCTATCGGCGCGGCTGCCGATTCGGTCAACCCGGCCGCGACGCTATCAACGCCTTTCTTTCAATGCGGTTCCGCGTCAGCGCAACTCCACCGGAACGACGGTCGTCTCCTTGATCTCCTCCATGACGAAGGAAGCGGAGACGTCCGACAGCGGCACCTTGGCGATCAGCCGCTGATAGAGCCTGTCATAGGCTTTCACGTCGGCGACGCGGGCTCTCAGCACATAGTCGAGGTCGCCCGACATGCGGTAGACGCCGGTGATCTCGGCAAAGCCCGTCACCGCCGCCCGGAACTTTTGCAGCCAGTCCGGGTCGTGGTTCGACGTGCGGATCAGGATGAACACCGAAAGCCCGAGTCCAAGCTTGTCGGCATCGACCAGCGCCACGCGCCCGGTAATGACGCCCTCCTCCTCCAGCCGCTTCACGCGCCGCCAGCAGGCGTTGCGGGACAAGGCCACGCGCTCCGACAACTGGTCGACGGAAAGCGTGCCGTCGCGCTGCAGTTCGGCCAGCAATCTCCGATCAGTTTCGTCGATATCATATGCCATTCTTGGGATAAATGTCCCAAAATAGGGCTAGACACAAGGACAATTTGGGATCGATGAACCCTCAACTCGTGGCAGGATACTCAATACCGGGGCTCATCCCGGCAGAAGGGATCACCATGACGACGCGGTTTTCGGCGCTCTTTACGTCTCACCCGGCCAAGGTTGGCGAAACCTATTTCGGCCACATGGCCTTCGCCGCCTGGTTCTGCTCCCGCCTGTCGATGGCCGCGGGCGCCGCCCTCGTTCACGCTTTCTTGCCATTTCTGTTCGAGACTACCGCCAGCCGAATCGTCCGTGAGCTCTATGAGCGCACGAACAACAGAGGCTCACACGCGGTGAAGGAGCCTCAGGCTCTGATGGATCGCGCCTGATAAATGGTGGAATGCGATGTGCCGGTGGGCGGCCTATCTCGGTGAAGCGGTCTTCCTCGAAGACATCGTCACCGCGCCCTGCCACTCGCTGATTGCCCAGAGCCACTGCGCCCAGGAGGCCAAGTCGCCGACCAATGGCGACGGTTTTGGCCTCGCCTGGTATGGCGACCGTCCCGAGCCCGGCCTTTACCGCGATATCCTGCCGGCCTGGTCGGACCCCAATCTGAAAAGCCTCTGCCGGCAGATCAAATCAGGCCTGTTCCTCGCTCATGTGCGCGCCTCCACCGGCGGCGCGACCAGCCGCATGAACTGCCATCCCTTCGTCTCCAGCCGCTGGTCGTTCATGCATAACGGCCAGATCGGCGGCTTCGAGAAGATCCGCCGCGCGCTTGAGAATTCGCTGTCGGATGCTGTCTTCGACCAGCGCGAAGGGACGACTGATTCCGAACTCTTCTTCCTGCTGATGCTCGACGAAGGCCTGTCCGCCGACCCGCAAGGCGCGGTAGCCCGCGCCACCAGCCGCGTTCTCGAGGCTTCGCGCCACGCCGGTCTCGAACCCTCCCTGAAGCTGACAGCGGCATTTTCCGATGGCGAGGCGCTCTACGCCGTGCGCTACGCCACCGACGGCCAGGCGCCAACGCTCTATACCGGCGCATTCGCGAGCCGCGCCGGCCGCTGCATCGTCTCCGAACCGTTCGACCGCGACGGCGGCGAATGGCAGGCGATTCCGCCGTCGAGCTTTGTCACCATGACAAGGGACGGCACAAACATCCGGCCGTTCGCGCCGACCGTTGCTAAGTTCGCGTTGGCCGTCTAGCTCCAAACGTAGCGAAGGTCGCGGGACAGCGCCGCCCTGACCACAGGTGGGCGCAATTTCGATCAAGCACCGCTGTCCTAACAATGCTGAATTCGGCTTGAAGCCGCGGTCTCATCCGCCATGTTCAAGGCGCAGCGCGGCAAGCAGCCGGAGTGCAGCACAATGGACATCGGATTTTCCTCGACTACCGAACTCGCGGCAGCAATTGCCCGGCGGAGAATCTCGGCCGTGGAGGCGCTCGATGCGCATCTGGCGCAGATCGACCGACATAACGAAGCACTGAACGCCGTCATCCTCCTCGACCGGGAAGGTGCGCTTCAGCGTGCCCGAGAAGCCGATGTGGCACTCGCCCGCAGCGCCGCGCTCGGCCCGCTGCACGGCGTGCCGTTCACGCTGAAGGATGCGCACGAGACCGCTGGCATGAAGACGACGGTCGGCTTCCCGCCATTTGCCGACTACGTTCCCAAGCAGGACAGCCCTGTGGTTGCTAGGCTAAAGAGAGCCGGCGGCGTGCTGGTCGGCAAAACCAATGTCGCCACCATGCTGGGCGACTGGCAGTCTGACAATCCGCTGTTCGGCCGCACCTGCAACCCTTGGGATCCGTCGCGCACAGCGGGCGGCTCCAGCGGCGGCGCCGCCGCTGCGGTTGCTGCGGGCATGACGCCCTTCGAGGTCGGCACCGACATGCAGAGTTCCATCCGCTTGCCCGCCGCCTTTTGCGGCGTCCACGGCCTGAAGCCGACCGAGCATCGCGTCTCGCTGGCCGGCGCTTTTCCCGACCCGGGCGGCATTCCGCGCAGCGTCCGCTTGATGTCCTGTGTCGGGCCGATTGCTCGCAATCTGGAGGACCTGGCGCTGATTTACCGGATCATTGCCGGTCCGGACGGCGGCGATACCGATCTGGCGCCGGTGCCCGTTGATCCCATATCGACGCTCGAGCTGAAATCGCTGCGCATCGCCTTCGCCGGCACCTTCCGCGGCTTTCCGGTGGCCGCCGAGATCGGCGCCGCGGTCGAGAGATTGGCTGCTAGGCTGGCTTCCGCCGGCGCGCACGTCGAGGAAGCCAAACTGCCGAAGCTCGACCTGCATGATGATCTCACCGAGGGCGGCAAGTTGATCGGCATGATGCTGGAGGCAGCGCACCCGGAACCGCCGGAACAGCCTGCGCCGGTGTCGCGCTGGTTCGCGGCGCGCGCTCGCCGCGACCGGTCGATCCTTGCTTGGGAGCGGTTCTTCGAAAGCTGTGATGCCTTGCTTTGCCCGGTCGCCATGACAACGGCCTTTCCGCACTGCAAGCCAGGCAGCGCGCTCAAGGTCGACGGCAAGGACGAGAGCTATTGGATGCTGCCGGCCTATGGCGCGGTCTTCAATTATTCCGGCCATCCGGCGCTGGCGATACCAGGCGGGCAGGACAGCAACGGGTTGCCCATCGGCCTGCAACTGGTCGGCAAGCGCTGGTCGGAGGCGAGACTGCTCGGCGTCGCTGCGGCGATCGCGCCGCTGACCGACGGGTTTCGCCGGCCGCCGGGCTACTGAGCGAAGCGCGACAGCGCATAAGGCGCGAGCAATGGATCGCGCTCGCCATCGACGATTTCGCAGGCCGCAAACAGGCCGATGGCGGGTGCCAGCGTGATGCCGGAATGGGTGACGGCGACATAGAGGCCGCCTACGCCGTCGGCGCGGCTGACAATTGGGAAACCATCGGTTGGAGTGGGACGATAGCCGACCGTATGGAAATCGTACTCCAGCCCGTCGGCGCCGCGCAGCATCGCTTTCACCGCTTCGAAAAGCTCAAGCGCGGTTGCCTCCGGGTTCTCGCCCGGATCGCCGCCGCCAAAATCCGAGCCGGCGATGATCCGGCCCTCGGCCGTCTGCCGCATATGCAGCCTCTCGGCCAGCACCAGGCCGTTGAGGAGTTTCCTGTAGGGTCGCGAATGCACGATCAGACCGGGCGGCGTCTTGATCGGCAACTGGACGCCTGCCGTCGCGGCGATCGCCGGGGCGCCGGCGCCGGCGGCGATCACCACCTCGTCGGCGGCGATGGTTTCACCCGCAACGACGACGCCGCTCAGCCTGCCGCCCGATAGAGTCAGTCTATCGACAGTCCCGGTAATAAGCCGCGCGCCGAGCCGTTCGGCGTCCGCCAGCAGCGCCTTTGCGGTCGCCACCGGCTCGGCCACGCCTTCCTCGGCGACATGAAGCGCAAAATCGGGAAGCTCGGTCAGGTTGGGCTCGATCCGAGCCGCCTGCTCGCGGCCGACCCGCTCGATGCCGTAGCCCCAGGACGCATGCTCGGCCGCATAGGCTTTGAGCTTGTCCGCCGGCAGGTCCCAGCACAGGCCGCCGCACCAGGCAAGCGGCAGGCCCGGCAGATCATTCGCCAAGCGTTTCCATTCGGCCATGGCCCGGATGCGCAGCCGGAAATAGGTCTCCGGATTGCCCCAGCTTGCGTTGATCCAGGCGAAGGAGTTGGGCGTCGCGACGCCGCCGGCGCCGCTTGTCGAGACGACCGTCACCCGCGCTCCGGCCTTCGCCAGATGCCAGGCGATCGATGCGCCGAGGATGCCGGCGCCGATGACGATGACTTGTTTTGCGCTGCTCATGTCATGACCTTCAGAGGAGATTTCCCCGTCATGCCATCGCGCCGGCCAGACCTCAAGCGAGAAGCGGCTAAGCGCCGCCCACCGCTATCTTCTGCGTCCCGACAAGCAGGCCCTTCAGCTCTTCGCAGCGCCGCGTGAGCCGTGAAGAGTCGACCTTCTTCGCTAACGCCAACGCTGTGCCGAGCTCCAACTCCGCGCCGGCACGATCGCCGAGCTGGATGAGCAGCGCCGCGAGCGCAAGCCTCGCATCGGCGACATTGACCGGCGAGCCGACCTCGCTCCAGCGTGAGCATGCAGTCTGCAACTCCCGAACAGCCTCGGTGGGGCGGTCTTCCCGTATGAAAAGTTCAGCCTTGGCCTCGGCGGACAGCGCCCGGATGGAGGCCATCGGCCAGCGCTGCGGCTGGCTCTCCAGCTCGGTGATGAGTTCTTTTGCGCGCTCGAGACGATTGGTGCGCGCCGCCACCTTGGCGAGAGTGGCAAGGACCATGCCTCGCCGCTGCAGCGTCGGCCAGCCGTGTCCGACCAGGGAGCGCTCGAGAGCGCTGAAGGCGGCCTCGGCCTGGCCTTGCTCCAGCTGCAGCAGCGCCAGGCCGGGCTGCGGATCCCAGCCGGCGGCATGGGACGCTCGATAGGCTGTTTCCGCCTCGGTGAGCTCTCCGGCGGCCAGATGAATGTCACCCAAGACACGCAGCGCATCGCCCGTCGCCCAGGGGGCGTCGACGGCGAGCTGGTCGAGCGCGGCGCGTACCAGCGCCTCAGCCTCCTTCAGCGTGCCGTGAACGCCGAGCACCTCGGCGCGATGCAGCCGGCAGGAGCCCGACAGATCCTCAAGCCCATGTCCCCTGCACCAGTCCTCATAGCCGAGGGTCCATTGGTTGGCCCTCGCCCAGTCGCCAAAATTCCGGCAGGCCCAAAGTATGTTGCAGTAGAGAATGCCGCCGACGACCGGGTCCACGTCGCTGGAGAGGCCGAGCGCGGCGGCGAAATCCTGGTCCTCCTGGCCGGATTTGGTCTCACCGAGGCAGAGCTTGAAAAAGCCGCGATAGATCAGCCCGAGCGACTCCACGACCGGATCTTCGAGATCCCTGCCAACCGCGAAAGCCTGTTCGGCAAGCGCAAGCGCCTGCTCCGGCTCGGCTTCCGCGCCCATGATGCGCGCTCCCATCCAGCACCACAGGCCGTGCTCCCTGCTGTCGGTTGCGCCATCGATCAGCTGCGCCGCCCGCTTGTGCCAGCCCTTGGCGACGGCAAGTTCCCCTCTCTCCAGATGAACCCTGGCCAGGCCGATTGCCGGGGACGCCGCTCGCAAGCGCTCGCCGGCCACGCCGTAGGCAGTCACCGCGCGCGCCAGAAGCGGGATGGCTTCAGCCGGGCGCCCCATGCACTCCAGCGCAAGTGCCCATTCCTCGAGATCGGCCGTCAGCAGCTCGCCAGCGGCATCCGCTTCGGTGAAGCAGGCCGCGGCCTCGTGCCATTTTCTGACAGCAACAGCTTCGCGTGCCGACAGAACCGGTGAACCGGGGCTCGAAAGCTTGCCGCCCGCGCCGGCCGGCCCGTTCGCCGAAATGGGCGGCAGGTCGAGGCAAATCCGGTAGCCGAAGCGGGGCAGGTTGCGCAGCGCCGTTTCCATGCCGCCCTGGCGAAGAACGCCGCGGGCAAGGCTAGCCACGCGCTGCAACGAAGCTTCCGTCACCGTCACGCCCGGCCATAGCGTTTCAAGCAATTCGTCTTTGCTCATGGCCCGGTCCCGGTGCCGCAGCAGGATGGCGAGGAAATCGAAGACCAGGGGCTGCACCTCGATCTCGCTTCCGGCGAGACGGAGGGCGCGAGCGTCCTCGTTAAGCTCGAAGTCGCCGAAGCAATAAGTTCCCATCGGCAGCAATCCTGTAACGGCAGTAGGCAAAGGATCGGAAGAAGATAAGGACGGCGTAAGGACTGTCGGCCGCCTCTTGCGCAATTCTCCGTCTGCCCGGCGAGCCATGCTGCAGTTTAGCTCAGCGGCCCCGGGAATGTCACCGGCATCGAATCTGGTCGAGCGTCCGGAGGCATTTGAACCCAAGATCAAGGAGATTGCGAAATGCAGAAATACATCATCGAACGTGAAATTCCCAAGGTCGGCACCTTCGAGCGCGAGCAGCTTCGCGACGCCTCCAAGGCCTCGAACGCCGTTCTCGCCGAGCTCGGCCCGGACATTCAGTGGGTCGAATCCTTCGTCGCGGATGACAAGACCTTCTGCGTCTACCTCGCCAAGGACGAGGCGATCATTCAGCGCCACGCCAAGATGAGCGGCTTCCCGGCCACCAAGATCACGCAGGTGAAGCGCCTGTTCGATCCGACGACGGCATACGCCGCCGCCTGATGGAGGGATCGATCGTGAAGTGCCTTTGCAGGCGAGCTGCGAGCACGATCGATCCTGATCTTCTGTCGGCCAAACCTTCGGGAGGGCCAGTCTGGGCCCTCCCGATTTCATCATTCAAACAGAGGAGGATAAACCATGACCATCCTTGGACAGGAGCTTGCGGCCAACCATTCCGCGCTCGGACGGTTCCTCGTTGCGATCCCCGAAATCTGCCGTTCCGGCGGAGGCGTGCTTGCGCGCATCCTGCGAAATCGCAGGGGTCGGGCCACGCTGGACGAATTGCCGGACTATCTGCTGCGCGACATCGGCATCGAACGGGCGGAGATACGTTTAGCTACCCGGTTGGGCCGCCAGGACCGTCATCGCGAGCGAACCTGAACGACCTAAGGTTCCTGTCAGGCCACATCGACTACGCTGTTCGGCCGTGCCGGTCTGCCCGAAACTGTCGACACGCCCAAAATGCGCTGCTAGAAGCCCGCGCCACAGACAGGATTCCAAAAATTGGCAGAAGACATCGAACAGGCGGTTTCGCGCCGCCGCACTTTCGCGATCATCGCCCACCCCGATGCCGGCAAGACCACGCTCACCGAAAAGCTGCTTCTGTTCGGCGGTGCCATCCAGCTTGCCGGCGAGGTCAAGGCCAAGAAGGATCGCATCCAGACCCGGTCCGACTGGATGAAGATCGAGCGCGAGCGCGGCATCTCGGTCGTCACTTCGGTGATGACCTTCGAATATGACGACAACGTCTTCAACCTGCTCGACACGCCCGGCCACGAGGATTTCGCCGACGACACCTATCGCACGCTCTCTGCGGTGGATTCGGCCGTCATGGTCATCGACGCCGCCAAGGGCATCGAGCCGCGCACGCTGAAACTGTTCGAGGTCTGCCGGCTGCGCGACATCCCGATCATCACCTTCGTCAACAAGATGGACCGCGAGAGCCGCGATCCGTTCGAAATCCTCGACGAGATCGAGCAGAAGCTGGCGCTGGACACAGCACCGGTTACCTGGCCGATCGGCCGCGCCAAGACCTTTTCGGGCACCTATCACCTGGCGCAGAACGCGGTGCGCCGGAGCGATGACGAGAAGGAGCGCACGCCGGTCAACGGCCCGGATTCCAACCGCGTCGCCGGGCTTTTGCCGGAAAACGAGCGCAACGACTTCATCGAGGAACTGGAGCTCGCGCGGGAAGCGTGCAGACCGCTCGACATCGACGCCTTCCGCGAAGGCCATCTGACGCCGGTCTATTTCGGCTCGGCGCTGCGCAATTACGGCGTGCGCGACCTGATCGAGGCGCTCGGCGCCTACGGACCGCCGCCGCGGGCCCAGGCAGCCGATGAACGCACGGTCGAGGCGACGGAGGGGAAGATGACCTCCTTCGTCTTCAAGATCCAGGCCAACATGGACCCCAACCATCGCGACCGCATCGCGTTCGTCCGCGTCTGCTCCGGCAAGCTGGAGCGCGGCATGAAGGCCAAGCTGGTGCGCACCGGCAAACCGATGAGCCTCTCGGCGCCGCAATTCTTCTTCGCCCGCACCCGCGTCACCGCCGACGAGGCCTTCGCCGGCGACGTCGTCGGCATTCCCAATCACGGCACACTGCGCATCGGCGACACGCTGACCGAGGGCGAGGAGATCCTGTTCCGCGGCGTGCCGAACTTCGCGCCGGAAATCCTGCGCCGTGTCCGCCTCGGCGATGCGATGAAAGCCAAGAAGCTGAAGGAAGCGCTGCATCAGATGGCCGAGGAGGGCGTCGTGCAGCTGTTCTCGCCTGAGGACGGCTCGCCGGCCATCGTCGGCGTTGTCGGCGCGCTGCAGCTCGATGTGCTGAAGGAGCGGCTTAACATCGAATACACGCTGCCGGTGGATTTCGAGATGTCGCGCTTCTCCGTTTGCCGCTGGATCTCGGCCGACGACAGGGCGGATGTCCAGCGCTTTATCGAGGCGCATCGCGGCGACATCGCCCGCGACCTCGACAACGATCCTGTCTTCCTCGCCCAGCACACCTTCTCGCTCAACTACGAGGCCGAGCGCTGGAAAGCGATCCGCTTCGCCGCGGTCAAGGACTATCAGGTCCGCGACAAGGCGGCGTGATTGTGGTGAATAGTGAATAGTGAATAGTGAATAGTGAATAGTAGTCGGGCATCCTCACCATTTACCATTCACTATTCACGCGTAATCACCCCTTCGCCGCTTCCTCGATCGTGGCGATGTCGATCTTGCCCATCTGCATCATCGCCGACATCACGCGCCCGGCCTTCGCTCTGTCGGGGTCCTGAAGCAGGCGCGGCAGTTGCTCCGGCACGACCTGCCAGGAAACGCCGAACTTGTCCTTCAACCAGCTGCAGCGTCCCGGTTCGCCGCCGCCTTCGGTGAGTCTGGCCCAGAAATAATCGACTTCTTCCTGCGTTTTGCAGTCGATCGACAGCGACATCGCCTCAGTGAACTTGTATTGCGGCCCTCCGTTGAGGGCTTGGAACTGTACCCCGTCGAGCTCGAACGAGGCGACCAGCACCTGGCCTTCCTGGGGATGGCCGTTGGGCCAGCGCGTGACGCTAAGCACCTTCGAATTCTTGAAGATGGCGACATAGTGGTTCATGGCCTCCTCGGCTTGGCCGTCGAACCAAAGGAAGGTGGTGATCTTCTGCATATCTTGCTCCTCCGACTTGTTCAGGTTGGCTCATCATCAAACGGCGCGCCGGCGATTTGGCGCGGCTTTCGTACCGTCTGCCTCAAGGACGGTTCGGCGCGGCGCGATCCGACAGCATTTTTCAAATTTCCTGAAGAATCGTGGCGCAGCGCAAAATTGTGGCAAGCCCGGACCTTGGCCGCTATAACCGCTGCCGACTGAAATACAGCGCCGCCGCGCCACGTTTGAGCGCGGCCAGCCAGCAAGGAATACCGATGCCCGCCTACCGTTCCCGCACCACCACCCATGGCCGCAACATGGCCGGCGCCCGTGGCCTGTGGCGTGCCACCGGCATGAAGGACAGTGATTTCGGCAAGCCGATCATTGCGGTGGTCAATTCCTTCACCCAGTTCGTGCCGGGCCATGTGCACCTGAAGGATCTCGGCCAGCTCGTCGCGCGCGAGATCGAGAAGGCCGGCGGCGTCGCCAAGGAGTTCAACACCATCGCCGTCGATGACGGCATCGCCATGGGTCACGACGGCATGCTCTATTCGCTGCCGTCGCGCGAGCTGATCGCCGATTCCGTCGAATACATGGTCAATGCGCACTGCGCCGACGCCATGGTCTGCATCTCCAACTGCGACAAGATAACGCCCGGCATGCTGATGGCCTCGCTGCGCCTCAACATCCCGACCGTTTTCGTCTCCGGCGGCCCGATGGAAGCCGGCAAGGTGGTGCTGGGCGGCAAGGCGCAGGCGCTCGACCTCGTCGACGCCATGGTGGCCGCGGCCGACGACCGAATTTCAGATGAGGACGTCAAGGTGATCGAGCGCTCGGCCTGCCCGACCTGCGGCTCCTGCTCGGGCATGTTCACGGCGAACTCGATGAACTGCCTGACCGAAGCGTTGGGTCTCTCGCTGCCCGGCAACGGCTCGACTTTGGCCACCCATGCCGATCGCAAGCGGCTGTTCGTCGAGGCAGGCCATCTGATCGTCGATCTTGCGCAGCGCTATTACGAGCAGGAGGACGACAGCGCGCTGCCGCGCAGCATCGCCTCCAAGGGGGCCTTTGAGAATGCCATGGCCCTCGACATCGCCATGGGCGGCTCGACCAACACGGTGCTGCACATCCTGGCTGCCGCGCATGAGGGCGAGGTCGACTTCACCATGGAGGATATCGACCGGCTGTCGCGCAAAGTGCCGGTGCTTTGCAAGGTGGCGCCGGCCAAGTCCGACGTGCACATGGAGGATGTTCATCGCGCCGGCGGCATCATGGCGATCCTCGGCCAGCTCGACCAGGCCGGGCTGATCAACCGCGATCTGCCGACAGTCCACACCGCAACGCTGGGCGAAGCGCTCGACCATTGGGACATCGCCCGCACTTCCGCAGAGAATGTGCGCGAGTTCTTCCGCGCAGCGCCCGGCGGCGTGCCGACGCAGGTCGCCTTCAGCCAGGATCGCCGCTGGGAGGATCTCGACACGAACCGCGAGACGGGCGTCATTCGCTCGGCCAAGACGCCGTTCTCGAAGGATGGCGGCCTCGCCGTGTTGAAGGGCAATCTGGCGCTCGACGGCTGCATCGTGAAGACGGCCGGCGTCGACGAGTCGATCCTGAAATTCACCGGTCCGGCCCGCGTCTTCGAAAGCCAGGACGCTTCCGTCAAGGCGATCCTCGGCAACGAGATCAAGGCGGGCGACATCGTCGTCATCCGCTATGAGGGGCCGCGCGGCGGCCCCGGCATGCAGGAGATGCTCTACCCGACCAGCTATCTTAAGTCGAAGGGCCTCGGCAAGGCCTGCGCGCTGATCACCGACGGCCGCTTCTCCGGCGGCACGTCGGGTCTGTCGATCGGCCACGTCTCGCCGGAAGCCGCCGAGGGCGGGCTGATCGGCCTGGTTCAGGAAGGCGACACGATCGAGATCGACATCCCGAACCGCAAGATCCATCTCGCCGTCAGCGAAGCCGAGCTCGACGCCCGCCGCAAGGCTATGGCGGCCAAGGGCGCGGATGCCTGGAAGCCTGAGGAAAAGCGCAAGCGCAAGGTGACGACCGCTTTGCGCGCCTATGCCGCCTTCGCCACCAGCGCCGACAAAGGTGCTGTCAGGAAAGTGCCGGAATAGGGCCGACCGCACCTTCTCCCCTTGTGGGAGAAGGTGGATCGGCGCGCAGCGCCGAGACGGATGAGGGGTGTTCCAGCTTGGCGACACCTTTCGCCAGCCAGAATTTCCAGCGCCTTACTCCGTCCAACACCCCTCATCCGGCCGCTTCGCGGCCACCTTCTCCCGCAAGGGGAGAAGGGGAAGCTGGCCCTACGGCATCAGCTGATATTCATAAAGCTTCTGATAGAGTCCGCCCTGTTTGAGCAGGGACTTGTGCGGGCCGCTTTCCAGCACCTTGCCGTTTTCCAGCACCACGATCGTGTCGGCTTGATGCACCGTTGACAGCCGATGCGCGATGACGATGGTCGTGCGTCCGACCGTGAGTTGCTGCAGCGCGTCGCGGAACAGCGCTTCCGACTCGGCGTCCAGCGCGCTGGTCGCCTCGTCGAGCAGCAGGATCTCGGCATTGCGCAGCATGGCGCGCGCGATCGAGATGCGCTGGCGCTGGCCGCCGGACAGCAACGAGCCGTTCTCGCCCACCTCCGTCTCGTAGCCCTTGGCCATGGCGCTGATGAAGTGATGCGCGTTGGCGGCCTTGGCCGCGGCGATCACCTCCTCGTCGGTCGCGTCCTGACGCCCGAGACGTATGTTGTGCATGATGGTGCCGGCGAACAGGAACGTGTCCTGGCTGACATAGGCAATCTTCTGCCTGAGTGAATCGAGCGTGGCGAAGGAGATGTCCTGGCCGTCGAACATCACCTTGCCGCTCTGCGGGTCGTACATGCGCATGATCAGGTTGAGGATCGTCGACTTGCCGCCGCCGGAAGGTCCGACCAGCGCCGTCATCTTGCCGGCCGCCAGGGTCAGGTTGAGCTGTTCGAAAACCGGCGGGCTCTCGGGATAGGCGAAGCTGACACTGTCGAAGCGGATTTCGCCCGGGCCCGGCTGCAGCGGCTTGGCGCCGGGCTTTTCGGCCAGCGTCAGCGGCCGGTCGGCAAGCTGGAACATCATGCGCACGCCGACAATGCCGGTCTCCAGCGAGATGCGGACGCGCGCCAGCCGCTTGGCCGGCTCATAAGCGAGCAGCAGCGCCCCGATAAAGGCCATGATGTTGCCCGGCATCTGGCCGCCCTGCAGCACCAGGAAGCCGCTGATGAAGACTGCGCCGGCAATCGCAAGACCGGCAAGCGTTTCCATCACCGGGCTGGTGGCTGCCTCGAGCGTCGCGATGTTGTTGGCGCGGTTCTCGACGTCCGACACGGCCTTGTACATGCGCTTGCGCATCGCGCCTTCGAGATTGAAGGATTTGACGACGCGCACGCCGATTGCCGTTTCCTGCATCACATGCACGATCTGGCCGAGCGAGCGGAATTCCATCTTGGCGATCTGACGCACGCGCTTGAGAATGCTGTTGACGCCGTAGATCGCCACCGGTCCGACGACGAAGCAGATCAGCGACAGCGCCGGCTGCTCCCAGACCATCACTGCGACCAGCACGATCAACGTCACCAGATCGCGCACATAGGACGTGACGACGAGGTCGAGCACGCTGCGCGCGGCTTGGGCGTTGTTGGTCATGCGGGTGATCAGGTCGGACGACGAGGTCGAATGGTAGAATTCGATGCCTTGCGCCAGGATCCGGTCATAGATCTTTCGCTGCCTATCGGCGATGATGGCATTGCCGACCCGGCTCATGAAATAGGCCTGAACGAAGGTCGCCAGGCCCTTGAGGACGAAGATAGCGGCGACCGCGGCCGCGATCAGGTTGACGCGATCCGCTCTCTTGTAGACCACGAATTCGTTGGTGATCTCCTTCAGGATCCATGCGCTTGCCCCCGTCATGGCGGCCACCACCAGCATCGACACAATGGCCGCGCCATAGCCGAATTTATGCTCCCGGAAAGATTCTCGTACCAGCCTTGCGACAAGGCGCTGGTTCTCCGTCGAGCGGAAGAAGCGAAACAAACGGCCGATCCTGTGTCTGGCTTAGCAAATTTCGGATTCGCCACGGGGGCGAGAGGCGGCTTATAGAGCGAGTTGGCGCCGGAGGAAACGCCGGCAGGGAAGAAACGGCTGCGGCGGGCCGCCTTTCCGATCACGATAACGCTGATTCTACCAAAGGGATGATGACATGGATTTCGACCTCATCGTGCGCGGCGGCACGCTGCCGGACGGCAGGATCGCCGATATCGGCATCGCTGGCGAAACCATCGCCGCGATCGAGCCTCAGTTGCAAGGCGCAGCTCGGAGCGAGGTCGACGCGCGCGGCAATCTTGTCACGGCGCCCTTCGTCGATCCGCATTTCCATATGGACGCCACGCTCTCCTATGGCATTCCGCGCATCAACGCTTCGGGCACGTTGCTCGAAGGCATTGCGCTCTGGGGCGAGTTGAAGCCGCTCCTGACGCATGAGGCCGTGCGCGACCGCGCGCTCGCCTATTGCGACTGGGCGGTGTCGATGGGCCTGCTTGCCATCCGCACCCATGTCGATGTCTGCGACGACCGGCTGCTTGCCGTGGAAGCTCTGCTGGACGTGAAGAAAACGGTCGCGCCCTATCTCGACCTGCAGCTGGTCGCCTTTCCGCAGGACGGGTTTTATCGCTCGCCGACGGCCCGCGAAAACACAATCCGGGCGCTGGATATGGGCGTCGACATCGTCGGCGGCATCCCGCATTTCGAGCGCAGCACGGGCGACGGCACCCGCTCGGTGACGGAGCTCTGCGAGATCGCGGCGAAGCGCGGCCTGATGGTCGACATGCATTGCGACGAGACCGACGACCCGCTTTCGCGCCACATCGAGCAGCTTGCCTATGAAACGCAGCGCCTCGGCTTGCAGGGCAGGGTGGCGGGCTCGCACCTCACCTCGATACATTCCATGGACAATTACTACGTCTCGAAGCTGTTGCCGCTGATCGCCGAGGCCGGCGTCTCTGCGATCCCCAATCCGCTGATCAACATCATGCTGCAGGGGCGCCACGATACCTTCCCCAAGCGGCGCGGCCTGACCCGGGTGAAGGAGATGCAGGCGCTCGGCATCCGCGTCGGCTGGGGCCAGGACTGCGTGCTCGACCCATGGTATTCGCTGGGCACGGCGGACATGCTCGACGTGGCCTTCATGGGCCTGCATGTCGCGCAGATGTCGAGCCCGGCCGACATGGCGCGCTGCTTCGACATGGTCACCAACGTCAACGCCGCCATCATGGGGCTTGATCATCTGGGTCTGACCGTCGGCAAGCGGGCGAGCCTTGTCGTGCTCGACGCCGGCAATCCGATCGAGGCCGTCCGCCTGCGCCCTGAGCGCCTCTGTGTCATCGCCAGGGGCAAGGTGGTGGCCGAACGGACCAGGCAGGAGACGCGGCTGTCGATCGCCGGTCGGCCGGAGAACGTCAACCGCAGGTACAAATCCGCGTAGCGCCAGCCGATTTCCGCCGCTGGTCTTACGGATCGTCCGAATTTCCCTCCTCAAAGCGACAGATTGCGAGTAGGGAGCCGGGCATGGCCCAGTTCCTCGCCCGCAATCTTACGATCAAGAATGTCCTGCTCGCCGGCATTCTCTTGATGCTGGCCGGCGACTTCATGTTCGCGCTGAACGACGCGATGGGCAAATGGCTGGTCGCTTCCTTCTCGGTCGGTCAGGTGGTGTTGGTTCGCTCCATCGGCGCCTTCTTGGTGCTTGGGCCGATGATCGCCAACCAGGGCGCAGGCAAGCTTTTTCAGGTGGAAAGGCCGGTGCTGCAGGTCTTGCGCGTCGCGGCGACCACGCTCGATACCGGGCTGTTCTATGCCGCGGTCGTCTATCTGCCGCTCGCCGACGTGATGAGCTTCTACATGGCCGGACCGATCTATGTCGCCGCGCTCTCGCATCTCCTGCTCGGCGAGAAGGTCGGCTGGCGGCGCTGGCTGGCGATCCTGGTCGGCTTCTGCGGTGTGCTGATCATCCTGAAGCCATCGTCGGCCGCGTTTTCGCTGTCATCGGCCTATGCGCTGATCGGCAGCATTGCCTTCGGCTTCGCCATCATTCTCGGCCGGCGTTTGCGCGGAACGAGTGACACGACGCTGGTCACCTGGCAGACCATCGGCACGTTGATTGTCGGCGGCGTCCTGACCATCGGCGCCTGGCGTACGCCGTCGGCGCTCGATTTCGGCGCCATGCTTTTGCTCGGCATTGTCTCCTGCGCCGCCCATCTGATGATCACCCGGGCGCTGAAGCTGGCGCCGGCGTCAACGCTGGCGCCGCTGCATTACAGCCTGCTCCTGTGGGCCATTGTCTTCGGCCTGGTCTTCTTCGGCGATGTGCCGAGCCCGCGGATACTCGCCGGCTCGGCCATCGTTGTGCTCGCCGGCATCTTCATCTTCCATCGCCAGAAGGTGGTGGAAACCGTCGTGCCGCCCGAGAACGTGCCGAAAGGCGTCAACTAGGATCCAGGCCTGCGCTCACCCCTCTCGCACAGCAGCGAGGTGGCGTGAAAACTCGGGCGTCTCCATCAGCGCCTTGCAGCGGGCGAAGCGTCCGTCCGCATAGGCGCGGAAATCGTCGACCGGGTTGTTGTTGGCGAGCTGGATCAGCCCCCACAGCGTCCAGAGCAGGTCGCACATGGCCTTGTAGATGACGACGCGGCCGCGCTCGGCCGGCCTTGCTTCGCCGCCGAAATAGGCGCGCATCAGCTCTTCGTCCTGGCCGGCGTCGAACTTGCCTTCGACCGAGAGGTCGCCGAGATCCCACAACGGATCGTTCATGCCGGAGTACTCCCAGTCGACGATCCACATCCGCTCCCCGGTATCGAGAAAGTTTTCGCAGAGCGGATCGCAGTGGCAGGCAGCAAGCTGGATCGGGTGCGTGACCAAAGCTTCGCGCACGCTGCCCGCCTCGCGCACCACGTCGTGATAGCCGGGCGGCAGGGCCACATCCTTGGTCGACAGCACGTTCAGATAGTCGTCGATCATCGCAAACAGCTCGAAGCGGAAGGGGAAGACCGCGCCGGACGCATGCAGCTCGCGGAAGGCTGCGCCAGCACGCGCCGGACTGCCCTGTCTGGCCTTGAACTTCTCCGGCGACATGGTCTCGGCGTCGGCGACGAAGCGCGTTGCCATCAAGCCGGATGCGGGATCGGCAAAAAGCACCTCCGGGCTGACGCCGGCCTTGGCCGCCTCGCGCGCCGCCACTGCCTCGTTGGCGCGGTTGATATATTCCTCCGTGCCCTTGCCGGGAATGCGCAGGCAGACCTCGCCGGCCTTGTAGACACGGTTGGTAAGGCCGCCCAGCCGCTCCAGCGGCCCCTCGTATCCGGCAAGCGCCGGAATGGCGGCTAGCGCCGCGCGCGCCTCTTCCATCGTCACCCCCTTAACCATCACGCCATGTTTATGGCGGAACGGTTCCACAGTTTTTGCCGCTTGGCTACCATGGCGGACACGAATCGGCGGCGGGAGCGGCAATGGTGGACGGCAAGCACAGCAGCGCGCTAAGCGCGGCCTATGCCGCAACACGGCCGGACGAAGTGGCCGCAATCTACGATAGCTGGGCCGAAACTTACGACGCCGATATGTCGGCGGCCGGCTATCGCCATCCGACCATCTGCCTGGCCCTGCTGGCCCGCCATCTGCCGCGCGGCGCGGAACCTGTGCTCGACGCCGGCGCCGGCACCGGGCTGATCGGCGAATGGCTCGCCATCACCGGCTATCCACGTGTCGAGGCGCTCGACATCTCGCAAGGCATGCTGGACAAGGCCGGCGCCAAGGGCGTCTACACGGCGCTGCATCGTCTGGCGCTGGGCGGCGCCTTGCCTTTCGCGGACGGCGCCTATGCCGGCATCGTCTCGGCCGGCGTCTTCACCTCCGGCCATGCCGGCGTCGAGGGGCTGGACGAACTGATCCGCATCTGCCGTCCAGGCGGCATCATCGTGCTGACGATCAAGAACACGCTCTGGCAGGCCGGCTTTGCCGATCGCATCGCCGCGCTCGAAGCGGAGGGCGTCATAACCCGGCTTGAAGAGACACGGCCTTACGCCTCGATGCCCGGCGAGGCCGATGCGGTGCCAAGCAGGGGTCTCGTGCTGCGCGTCGGTTGACCGCTTTCCTGCTTAAGCCTTTATCTTCTCTCCGGCCGGATCGTACATCGGCTCGAGATGGATCTTTGCCGGCATGCGCTCCATCGCCACCACCAGTTCATAGGCGCCGGAGGCGAGGAAGTCGTCGCTGACGCCATCGGCGTTGCGCACATAACCATAGCCGATGTTCTTCTCCACCGCATAGCCATAGCCTCCGCTGGTAAGATAGCCGACCGGTTGGCCGTTGCGCAGGATCGTCTCGCGTCCGGCCAGGACGACGTCCGGATCATCGACCGTGAAGCCGGCAAAACGTTTTGTCAGCGGCTGGCCGGCCGCCTTCTCCAGCGCCCGCCGCCCGATGAAGTCGTTGTTCTTCCTGAGCTTCACCGCCCAGCCGAGGCCCGCTTCCTGCGGCGTGTCGTTCGGCGTGATGTCCGACCCCCAGGCGCGATAGCCCTTTTCCAGCCGCAGCGATTCCAGCGCCCGGTAGCCGACCGGGCGGATGCCATGCTGTTTCCCGGCTGCCATGAGGGCATCAAAAATCTCGCCCGTCGCGGCGATCGGCACATGCAACTCCCAGCCGAGCTCGCCGACATAGGTCACCCGCAGCGCCCGCACGGTGTGGCCGGCGATGTCAATCTCGCGCGCGTGGCCGAAGGCGAAGGCGGCGTTGGAGACATCCGCACCCGTTACCGCCGACAGCACGTCGCGGGCACGTGGCCCCATCAGCGACAGCGTGCCGAAATCCTCGGTCACGTCTTTGAGCGCCGCGTCGAGTTCCTGGCCGAGATGGTCGCCGATCCACGAAAAATCATGCGTGCGGAAACCGGTGCCGGTGACGATGTAGAACCTGTCCTCGCCGAGCCGTGCCACCGTGAGGTCTGCTTCGATGCCGCCGCGCGTGTTGAGAAGCTGCGTATAGGTCAGCCGGCCGACCGGCTTGTTGATGTCGTTGGCGCAGATCCAGTCGAGCGCCTTCAGCGCATCGGCACCGGTCATCTCATATTTGGCAAAGGAGGATTGGTCGAAGATGCCGACTTTGTCGCGCACATGGCGGTGCTCGTCGCCGACCGGGGTAAACCAGTTCTGCCGCCCCATCGAATAGACGTCTTCCGGCTTGATGCCATCGGGCGCGAACCAGTTCGGCCGCTCCCAGCCGAGCTTGGAGCCGAACACGGCACGGTGGGTTTTCAACCGCTCGTAAAGCGGCGAAACGATGCGCGGCCGGCCGGACAGATACTCTTCGTGCGGAAAACCGATCGTGTAGTGCTTGCCATAGGCTTCCAGCGTGCGGTCGCGGACCCAGCCGCGGTCGTGGTGCAGACCGGAGAACCGCCTGATGTCGACCACCCAAAGGTCGAGCGGCGCCTCGCCGTCGACCACCCATTGCGCCAGCACCCAGCCGGCGCCGCCGCCGGACGCGATGCCGAAGGCGTTGAAGCCGGCGCCGACGAACATGTTGGCGCATTCGGGCGCGACACCAAGGATGAAATTGCCGTCCGGGGTAAAGCTCTCCGGCCCGTTGATCATTTGCTTGACGCCGACATTGGCCAGCGCCGGCACCCGCTCGATCGCCTGGGCCATATGCTGCTCGAAGTGGTCGTAATCGTCATCGAACAGGCGGAACGCCCAGTCGTTGGGCACGTCGCCCCCTGGGAGCTCAGTCGTCCAGGCCTGCGGGTTCGGCTCATAGCCGCCCATCACTAGCCCGCCGACCTCTTCCTTGAAATAGGTGCGGCGGTCGGGGTCGCGGATTGTCGGCGCGTCGTTGGCCAGCCCCTCGATCTTCTCGGTGATGATGTACTGGTGCTTGACCGGCTGCAGCGGCACGTTGATGCCGGCCATCGCGCCGACCTGCCTCGCCCATTGCCCGGCGCAGTTCACCACCTTGTCGCAGGCAATATCGCCCTTTTCGGTCTTCACCGCGGTGATGCGTCCGTCCGTCATCTCTAATCCGGTGACGCGCGCGTCCTCGAACAGTTTGGCGCCATGCATGCGCGCGCCCTTGGCGAGCGATTGGGTGATGTCGGAGGGGTTGGCCTGGCCGTCGGTCGGCAGCCAGGAGGCGCCGACGAGGTCGCCGGTTTCCATCAGCGGCCACGTGCGCTTCACCTCGGCGGGCGACAGCAGCTGCATGTCCATGCCGAAGCTTCTTGCCGTCGTCGCCAATCGCTTGAACTCGGTCCAGCGGTCGGCGTTGGTGGCGAGCCTGAGGCACCCGGTCATTTTCCAGCCGGTCGCCAGTCCCGTCTCGGCCTCGAGCCCCTTATAGAGCTCGACGGAATATTTGAGCACGCGGGTTATCGAGGCCGACGAGCGCAGCTGCCCGACCAGTCCGGCCGCGTGCCAGGTCGAGCCCGAGGTCAGCTTGCCTTGCTCCAGCAGCACCACGTCGGCCTTGTGGTCGCGCGCCAAATGATACGCGGTCGAGCAGCCGATGATGCCGCCGCCGATGACCACGATGTCGGCATGGCTGGGCAAAGTCATGATCTTGTCCCGTATCTCGTCCGGTAGTTTTCCAGTGCAGCGTCGAGCCGCACCAGGTTTTCTTCGGTATAGGCGACGTAGTCGATGCCGGGCGCGTCGAGATAGAGCTCGGAAACCATGCTCCACATTGCTTCGCGCAGCAGCGAGGCGCATTGCATGGCCGCGTGCGAGCGGCGGATCTCGCTGTCCGGCTCCTTCATGAAATAGGCGGTCAGGAAGGCGAAGGATTCCTCGTCGCTCATGCCCGCATTCGAGGCGGCGCCGGCCAGATCGAACATGGCCGTGTTGAAGCCGGCATATTCGAAATCGATCAGCCACAGCCGCTTGCCGTCGTCGAGGATGTTGGCCGGCAAAAGATCATTGTGGCCGAAGACGATCGGCAAAAGCTTCTGCGCCCGTTCGAGCTCGTCGGCTAAAGCGCGATAGCGCGGCAGCTCGTCCTTCTTGCGGCTGCCACCTTCCTCGAGCGTGCGCGCATAGTCGCGGATGACATGAAAGACCCAGAACATGAAACCGGCGCCGGAGACGTGGTTCGGCATCTCGCGGTGAAAGCGCCGCAGCAGCGCCGCCACGCGGCCGAGATCGGCGCGTACATCCTCGGCGAGGAAGGTCCTGGCGCCGAGAAACTGGGTCACCAGAATTCCGGGCTCGGCGTAGTGGACGGCTGGCGCGAAACCGGCCGCATGCGCCGCCCGCGCCGTCATCACCTCGCGCTCGCGAAAGACATGGTGGAACGGGAAGTCCTGGCCGAAGCGCACCACGTGCCGGCCGGCGGCGTCGGTAACGACATAGTTGGCGTTGCTGAGGCCGCCGGGCAGCGGCTCGATCTCGATGCCGCCGCTCCAGCAGGGCAGGGCGCGGATGCGGTCTTCGGTGGTTGCGGCGGCGCTCACGGGTTCGGTCCTGCTTCGGCCGGCTTTCGACAAAGCGCCGGTCTCTCACAAAGCGATGAGAGAAAAAAGAAAGGCCTCGTCGGTGCGGGATGCCGGGATTGATATCCCTCACCACACCGACGAGCCCCTTGGCCAGGCTTAGGATCCCGGCATCCGCCCCCGCGGATTCGAAAAAAGCTCGCGCCAGGCACGTTCCAGAAAATCTGGTCAGTCGATTGCGGCTCTGCCATCACCCTCCTGTGGCAGTTCCGAGCCTGTCACGACAACAATCTCACGCCAGCGTGATGTTGCTGTCAATAAAAAGCTGTGACCTTTTTTGGGTGTTTTGCCCGAAAATATGAGCAATTCCTTTAAAAGCGTTAGGAATGCCGTAGAATCGGTCAAAATCCCGGACATCCACATGATCCACTCGAAACGGCACGGCGAGATCCTGCGGCTCCTCGGTGAGGAGGGCACGATCACCATCGCCAGCCTGGCCGAGCGCCTGGGCGTGTCGCTGGAGACGGTCAGGCGCGACGTGAAACCGCTGACCGATGACGGGGCATTGCTCAAGATGCATGGCGCCGTCAGCCTGCGCTCGATGACAGGCGAGGCGCCGTTCGAGCGCCGCATGCGCGAGAATGCCGAGGCAAAGCGTCTGATTGCCCGCATGGTCGCGGCCACCATCCGCGACGGCGAGTCGATCATGCTCGACACCGGCACCACCACGTCCTTCCTGGCGCGCGAACTGCTCGGCCATCGCCGCCTGACGGTGGTCACCAATTCGTCCGACATCGCCCGTACGCTGGCGACGGTGAACGGCAACAAGGTCTATATGGCCGGCGGCGAGCTGCGCAGCGATTCAGGCGCTGCCCTCGGCGTCGCGGCGATCGAATTCGTAAGCCGCTTCTCGGTCAGCCACGCGGTGATCTCCATCGGCGCGGTCGACGCCGTCGCCGGCCTGACCGACTACGAGCTGGAGGAGGCGGAATTCGCCCGCATGGTGTTGTCGCGCGGGCAACGCTCGCTGGTCGTCACCGACCATACCAAGTTCGGCCGGCAGGGCCTGGTTCAGGTCTGCGGCTTCGACGGTTTCTCCGAGCTTGCCACCGACCAGCCGCCGCCGCGCGACATCGCCGCCGCTCTCAGCCAGGCCGGCGCGCGTCTCAGCATTGCGATGGCCTAGCGCCGGATGCGCCAACGGCTTTCCTTCCCGGCCGCGCCGGTGTTTAGTCGGGCATGGCCTTCACCATCCGCCAGCTCCAGTTCTTCGTCGCCGTCGCCGAGCAGGGCACGGTCTCGGGCGCCGCGCAGAACCTCTCCATCTCGCAATCCTCGGTCACCGAGGCGATCAAGGAGCTGGAGAGCGATCTCGGAGTCGAGTTGTTCGACCGCCACCCGCGCGGCCTCAACATCACCCATAAGGGGCACCAGTTCCTGCGCCACGCGACGAAAATCCTGGCCGACGTTTCCGATGCGCGCCGCGCTTTCCTCGGCGATCAACTCACCGCGGGCGGGCGGCTGCAGCTCGGGGTCACCTCGCTTGTTGCCGGCTACGTGCTCTCCGATCTGCTGGCTCGCTACCGCCGCGCGTATCCAAGCGTCGAAGTCTCGGCGATCGAGGACAATGGCGACTATCTCGAGCATCTGCTGGTCGGCGGCAAGCTCGACATCGCCGTCATGGTCACGTCGAATTTGCGCGATCGCACCGCGCTGCAGTCGGAAATCCTCGAAGTCTCGGCCTATCGGCTCTGGCTGCCGCTCAGCCACAAGCTCGCCAGCGCCGACATTATCTCGATCGGCGACATCGCTTCCGAACCGCTGATCATGCTGACCGTCGACGAGATCGAGGAGAACACCGGCAAGCTGCTGTCGGCGCTCGGTGCGAGACCGCATGTCGCCTTCCGCACCCGCTCCGTCGAGGCCGTGCGCAGCCTCGTCGCCACCGGCGCCGGCGTGGCGCTGCTGCCCGATCTCGTCTATCGTCCCTGGTCGCTGGAAGGCGACCGCATCGAATCCCGCGATATCTCCGGCTCGCTTCCGGTCGTCCAGGTCGGCATGGTTTGGCGCCGCGGTTCCAGCCTGCCGCAGGCCGCCCGCGACTTTATCGGACTTGCCCAGTCGCAGCGCATGGTCCGGCAGCGGCTCTGATCAGAGCGATTCCAGCAAAGTGTGAACGGTTGGGCTCGGCGACTTCGTCGCAACCTTCCGTCCGGAATGGCGTCGGAAAGAGTATCGGAAAATCCGATATCGGGTTTCTGATAAATGGATTTGCGAAACCGGAATTTTCACAGCACTTTTCGCTCAGGCAACAAAGCCGCTCGTGAGCGCGGCTGCCGGGGTGATGGGAACTCTGGCGTTCAGGTTTGCGCGTGATCCTTGTTGAAAACCGGATCGGTTTCGGGGTCATGGGCCAAAATGGGAGATCGATGATGAATGCATTCCTGAAGTCATGCACGGCGTTGACGGTTGCGCTGACCTTCTCGGGTCAGGCGATCGCCCACGTCAAGGAAGTCGGCAAGGGCGAGGGCGAGCTGAATATCGTCGCCTGGCCGGGCTATATCGAGCGGGGCGAGACCGACAAGAACTACGACTGGGTGACCGCCTTCGAGAAGGAGACCGGCTGCAAGGTCAACGTCAAGACCGCCAATACGTCGGACGAGATGGTCTCGCTGATGAACGAGGGCGGCTTCGACCTGGTGACGGCTTCTGGTGATGCTTCTCTGCGCCTCGTCGCCGGCAAGCGCGTGCAGCCGATCAACACCGACCTCATCAAGAGCTGGAAGACGGTCGACGACCGTCTCAAGGACGCGCCCTGGTTCACCGTCGACAAGGTGCATTACGGCGTGCCCTACCAGTGGGGCCCGAACATCTTGATGTACAACACCACCGTGTTCAAGGAGGCGCCCAAGAGCTGGAACGTCGTTTTCGAGGAGATGAAGCTGCCCGATGGCAAGTCGAACAAGGGTCGTGTCCAGGCCTATGACGGCCCGATCCATATTGCCGATGCCGCCAACTACCTGATGTTCCACAAGCCGGAACTGGGCATCAAGGATCCGTACGAGCTCAGCGAAGACCAGTACAAGGCGGCGCTCGATCTGCTGCGCACCCAGCGCACCCTGGTCGGCCGCTACTGGCATGACGCCGCGATTCAGGTCGACGATTTCCAGAACGAAGGCGTCGTCGCCTCCGGCTCGTGGCCGTATCAGGTGAACACGCTGGTCGCCGCCAAGAAGCCGGTCGCCTCGACCGTGCCGGAGGAGGGCGTCACCGGCTGGGCCGACACCACCATGATGGAAGCCGACGCCGCCCATCCGAACTGCGCCTATATGTGGCTCGAGCACTCGCTCTCGCCCAAGGTCCAGGGCGATGTGTCGTCCTGGTTCGGCTCGCTGCCGGTCGTGCCCGCCGCCTGTAAGGGCAATGAACTGCTTGGCGACGAGGGCTGCAAGACCAACGGTTACGACAATTTCGAGAAGATCAAGTTCTGGAAGACGCCGATATCGAAATGCGCCAGCCAGAATGACAAATGCGTGCCCTATTACCGCTGGGTGTCGGACTATATCGGCGTCATCGGCGGGCGGTGAGTTCGCCTGGCTTTTAGAAGTTGGCGCTGCCCCTCACCCTTACCCTCTCCCCGTGAAGAACGGGGAGAGGGGTCGCCAGCGCTGGAGTTTGTCCCTTGTCCCCCGTCTTTCACGCGGAGAAGGTGCCGGCAGGCGGACGAGGGGCAGCACAGACGCCCGAATTTGAGAGCCTGAACCTTCAGGACAGATCATGACCTCCGCCGTTTCCTTCAAACAAGTCTCGCGCCATTTCGGCAGCGTGCGCGCCGTCGATGCGGTCGATCTCGACATCGCGCCGGGCGAGTTCTTCGCCATGCTCGGGCCGTCCGGTTCCGGCAAGACGACCTGCCTCAGGCTGATCGCCGGCTTCGAGCAGCCGACGGCCGGCTCGATCTCCATCTTCGGCGAGCGGGCCGAAGGCGTTCCGCCCTATCGCCGCAACGTCAACACCGTTTTCCAGGACTACGCGCTGTTCCCGCATCTGAACGTGCTCGACAACGTCGCTTACGGGCTGATGGTCAAGGGCGTCGGCAGGGTCGAACGGCTGAAGGCGGCGGAAGAGGCGCTCTCGCTGGTGCGCCTGCCGGGCTATGGGGCCCGGCGCCCCGGCCAGCTCTCCGGCGGCCAACGCCAGCGCGTCGCGCTTGCCCGGGCCCTCGTCAACCAGCCCAAGGTGCTGCTGCTCGACGAGCCGCTCGGCGCGCTCGACCTCAAGCTGCGCGAGAACATGCAGGAGGAACTGAAGTCGCTGCAGAAGGTGCTCGGCATCACCTTCGTCTTCGTCACTCACGACCAGGGCGAAGCGCTTTCCATGGCCGACCGTGTTGCCGTCTTCAACGACGGCAGAATCATGCAAGTCGGCACGCCTGAGGACATTTACCAGCGGCCGAGGACACGCTTCGTCGCCGATTTCGTCGGCTCGTCCAACGTGCTGCCGCCGGATTTCGTGCAGCGCTATTCCGGCCAGCATCGCTGGGGCAGCCTCAGGCCTGAATCCATCCGCGTATCGGGCGCGACGAGCGGCGATGGCGTTGCCGCGCGTCTGGTCGGGACCAACTATCTCGGCGCCACCACAAGGCTGGCGCTGGATGCCGATGGGCTGAGGCTGCATGCCATGGTGCCGGCGGGGACCGCGCTCCCTGCCGAAGGCGAGGCGGTGATGCTCACCTTCAACCGCGAGCACCTGCATCTGATGGACGAGTCGGCATGATTGCGGTTTGTGCAAAGCACCGCCCTCTGTCCTGCCGGATATCTCCCGCGCAAGCGGGGAGATTGGCTGTCGCCGCTCGCTTCGCCAATTTTCGACGTTGCAGAACTGGCGGGGCAGACGAGCTGCTGATCTCCCTCCTTGCGGGGGAGATGGCCGGCAGGCCAGAGGGGGGTGTGAAGGATCTCGGCCTTGCCGCCGTTGATCTGATCGTCGGTGCGGCGCGATGACAATCGCCGCTGTTCAATCCAAGCCCGTGCCCGCCATCCTGCCCGGCAACGGCGGCATGCGCGGGGCGCTCTCCGACCTCTTCTGGCGCCGGCCGATACTTCTCTTGCTGCTCATGCTGCTGCCGCCGCTTCTGTGGCTGGGCATCGTCTATATAGGCTCGCTTTTCGCGCTGCTTTTGCAGAGCTTTTTCTCGATCGACGAGTTCTCCGGCCTGATCAACCGCGAGTTCACGCTGAAGACCTATGGCGACCTGTTCCAGGCCGCCAATCTCGACATCATCCTGCGCACGGTGACGATGGCGGCGCTCGTGACGCTCGCCTCCGCGGTCATCGCCTTCCCCATCGCCTATTACGCGGCGCGCTATGCGCGCGGCCGCTGGAAGGCGCTGTTCTATCTCGGCGTCATGCTGCCGCTCTGGTCGAGCTATCTGGTCAAGATCTACGCCTGGAAACTGATCCTCGCCAAGGAAGGCATTCTCACTTGGCTGTTAGGCAAGCTCGGCCTGCTGTGGCTGCTCGAGGCCTGGCTGTCGTTGCCGATCGTCGGCGGCAACTCGCTGTCGGTCTCCTTCACCGGCACCTTCATCGTCTTCGTCTATGTCTGGCTGCCGTTCATGATCCTGCCTGTGCAGGCGGCGCTGGAACGCGTCCCCGGCAACCTCGTCGAGGCCTCGTCCGATCTCGGCGCCTCGCCCGGCCAGACCTTCCGCAACGTGCTCTTCCCGCTGGCGCTGCCGGGCATCGTCGCCGGCTCGATCTTCACCTTCTCGCTGACATTGGGCGACTACATCATCCCGCAGATCATCGGCACCTCGCGCCTGTTCATCGGCCAGGCCGTCTATTCGCAGCAAGGCACCGCCGGCAACATTCCTTTAGCCGCCGCCTTCACCGTGGTGCCCATCGTCATCATGGGCTTCTATCTGTGGGGCGCCAAGCGCCTGGGAGCTTTCGATGCGCTCTGATCGCGGCCAATCCGCTCCGCTCGGGCTGAAGATCGCCGCCGCCTGCGGCCTGCTCTTCCTGCACCTGCCGATCCTCTTGATCTTCGTCTATGCATTCACCACTGAAGAGAAGAGTTTTGTATGGCCGCCACCGGGTTTGACCACGCAATGGTTCGCCGTCACCTGGAACAGGCCGGATGTCTGGGAGGCGCTGTCGCTGTCGATCCGCGTCGCTGCCATTTCGACAGCGATCGCGCTGGTTCTTGGCACGCTCTGCGCCGCTGCGGTTTCGCGGACGCGCTTCTTCGGCCGCGAGGCGATTTCATTGCTCGTCATCCTGCCGATCGCGCTGCCCGGCATCATCACCGGCATCGCGCTGCGCTCGGCCTTTGCGCTCGCCGACATCCCGTTCTCGTTCTGGACGATCGTGCTCGGCCACGCCACCTTCTGCGTGGTCGTCGTCTACAACAATGCCGTCGCCCGTTTTCGCCGCACCTCAGGCTCGATGATCGAGGCCTCGATGGATCTCGGCGCCGACGGTTTTCAGACGTTTAGGCATGTCGTGCTGCCCAACATTGCAACCGCGCTGCTTGCCGGCGGCATGTTGGCCTTTGCGCTGTCCTTCGACGAGGTCATCGTCACCACCTTCACCGCCGGCCAGCAGCAGACCGTGCCGATCTGGATGCTGGAGGAGCTGATCAGACCGCGGCAGCGTCCGGTCACCAATGTCGTCGCCATGGTCGTCGTGCTGGTGACGCTGCTGCCGATCCTCTTTGCCTATTACCTGACCCGCGACGGCGACCAGATCGCCGGCTCGGGCAAATGAAAACAGCGAATAGGGATTAGCCAATAGCGAATAGGGAAAATCGATCGCGAACCCTGCCCGCCATTCGCAACTCGCTGCACGCAACTCGCTACTCGCTACTGCGAAGGGAGAAACCCCCCATGGACACCCAGATGCTGATCGGCTCGAAATTCGACAAGGGCACCGAAATCGAGGAGCCGATCCTCAATCCGAAGACCGGCGCGACCATCCTCAACCTGCCGGAAGCAAATCCGGCGCAGATCGAGGCGGCGGTCGCGGCAGCCGAACAAGCGTTCGTCGGTTGGTCGCGCACCACGCCGGCGCAGCGCTCGGGCTATCTGCTGAAGATCGCCGATCGCATCGAGGCCGAAGCGAATGAGTTCGCCGCGCTCGAGGCGCTGAATTGCGGCAAGCCGATCAACGCCGTGCTCAATGACGAGATCCCGGCGATCGTCGATTGCTACCGCTTCTTCGCCGGCGCGGTGCGCTCGATGCCAGGCCAGGTCGCGGGCGAGTATCTGCCCGGCCACACCTCGATGGTGCGGCGCGATCCGATCGGCATCGTCGCCTCCATCGCGCCCTGGAACTATCCGCTGATGATGATGGCCTGGAAGCTGGCGCCGGCGATCGGCGGCGGCAACACCGTCGTCTTCAAGCCATCGGAGCAGACGCCGCTGACGGCGCTGAAGCTGGCGAGGATCCTGTCGGAGATCCTGCCCGAGGGCGTCGTCAATGTCGTCCTCGGCCGCGGCGACAGCGTCGGCAACACGCTGATCAATCATCCCAAGGTCAACATGATCTCGATCACCGGCGACGTCGCCACCGGTAAGAAAGTGCTGCAGGCGGCCGCCAAGTCGGTCAAGCGCACGCATCTCGAGCTCGGCGGCAAGGCGCCGGTCGTCGTTTTCGACGACGCCGATCTCGGCGCGGTGGTCAACGGTCTGCGCGCCTTCGGCTACTACAATGCCGGCCAGGACTGCACCGCCGCCTGCCGCATCTATGCCGGCAAGAAGATCTACGACAAGCTGGTCGCCGATCTCTCCTCGGCGGCGTCGACCATCAAATACAATCTGCCTGACGACACCGAGAACGAGATCGGGCCGCTGATCTCGCGCCGCCAGCGCGACCGCGTGTCAAGCTTCGTCGAGCGCGCCTCGGAATTGAAGCACATCGAGATCACCACCGGCGGCAAGCCGGGCGAGGGCTCCGGCTTCTATTACCAGCCGACGGTCGTCGCCGGAGCGTTGCAGGAAGACGAGATCGTGCGCCGCGAGGTGTTCGGCCCGGTCGTCTCGGTCACCCGCTTCTCGGAGGTCGACGAGGCGGTGAACTGGGCGAATGACAGTGACTACGGCCTCGCATCGTCGGTGTGGACCAGGGACGTCTCGCGCGCCATGACGACCGCGGCCCGGCTGCAATATGGCTGCACCTGGATCAACACCCACTTCATGCTCACCAACGAGATGCCGCATGGCGGCCTGAAGCAGTCCGGTTACGGCAAGGACATGTCGCTCTACGCGCTGGAGGACTACACCGCCGTCCGCCATGTGATGGTGGCGCACGGGTAAGCCCTCTATCTCTCCCACAACGGGCGAGGTCGGCCACGCAGGCCGCTACTCGACGATGCGGTAGATGTTCCACAGGCTGGTGCCCGACACCACATAGGGCTCCAGCTCCTTGCCCCATTTGGCGTGCGCCTCGATCTTGGCGATCTTGGCGAAGAACTCCTCCAACTGGGCCAGGCTCTCGACCTGGTGGTGGGTCTCGATCGTCGCTTCGCGTGCGCCGACTGAACCGGTCATGAGCTGGAATTTCAGGTCGGCGAGCCCAACCTGCGAGCCGATCTCGCGCTCCCATTTCCGCATCAGCTCGAGCGCGGTCTGCTTGTGACCGAACTTGGCGTCGATCTGCCATCTAGCGCTGAACATCTTGGTTCTCCTCCCTGTCTTGCAGATGAATCCGTTCTTGAGCTACTCGTCCCAGGCCTGCACGACAGTCTGCCGCGCGATGCGGCCGTTCTTCAATTCGAGCATCGCGGCGCAGAACACCTTGGTGCCGTCGGGATAGGCGCAGGCCTGGGTGAAGGCGAGATTGTCGCCCTCGGCGATCGTGGCGTCGACCTTGTGGGTCATCGCCCGGCTGCAGATGTCGTCCCAGAAGGTGCTGATCGCCGCGCGGCCGCGGATTTCGCGCGGCTTGCTCGGCGGGTTGTTGCGGTCGATCACCCGCACCAGCGCATCGTCATTGTAGAAGCTCGCCAGCGTCTTGCCGTCACGGCTCTCGATCGCTTTCTTGATCGCCGCGCCGTCCACTGTCTTGGTCAGCATTTCATCCTCCATGTCCCCATCGTCTTGGGTGGTAGATGTCCGAAGCGCTGCCCGACGATTGCTGCCGGGCAGGGACTTCTCACTGCGAACTGGCCATGGCGGCTGCGAACAGGTCGTCGGTCTGCTTCTTGACGAGTCCACCTGACGCTTGGCCTGCATGGGACGAATTCATAGTCCTAGAGACACCCCTTTCGCTTCGCCCGAAAGCGCCATGGCACTCATGGCCCGTCCGGGCCAGTGTGCCTTGCCGAGAAGGCGGCCGCAGCAGCGCGCGACGGCAGGTCCAGCTTGAGCAATATGTTGGCGACGTGCCGCTTGACCGTATGCTCGCTGAGCCTCAGCTCGGCGGCGATCGCCGCATTGCTCATGCCGTCGGCAATCAGGTTCACCACCTCGCTTTCCCGCGCCGTCAGTGTAGCTGGCTGCAGGGCCCTGGGCCTGGGGCGGCAGGCCGGTTCCAGATGTTGTTCAGACGTGGCCTGGACCACCGGCAGCGGCTCGCTCAGCTCGTCGAGACTGACACGTCCGGCGTCGATGAAACGCAGGCCGGAGCCTATCGCCAGTTCGGCGACCAGCCGCGAAGCGAGGATGTCGCCGGGTCCGGCATGGGTGGCGAGCTGCATGGTCACCCGCGCCGTGAGGCCGACCGGCTGGCCGCGCATTTCGATCTCGCCGACATGCACGCCTTGCCCACTTGCCACGCCAATCTGCTGCGCCGCATCGCGCAGCGCCGCTGCGCAGCGTATGGCGCGCGCCGGCCCGTCGAAACGAGAGATCATCAATTCGCCATGCGTGCCGGCAATCCGCCCACCATGGCGGCCCACCAGCAGCCGCCATGCTTCCTGGAAGCGCTGGCTGCGCTCGCTCCACATGCGGTCGCCGAGCTTGGCGGTGTCGAAGATGCGCGTCACCAGCAGCGCGGCAAGCACCCGCTCGGTGTCGGCCACCGCCGGCTGGCCGGTCAGGCACTCCTCGATCAGGTCGGCCACCCGGTCGACGTCCCCGGTCCAGATCGGATGGTCGCGGCCGGGTATCTCAACAAGCCGGGCGCCGCGAATCTTCTTGGCAAGGAAGCGGCTGGCCTCCGGATCGACGCGCGCGTCATTGCGGCGATGGATCAGCAGCGTCGGCGCGCTGATCGCGGACAGAATGCCGCGCACGTCGATGTCTGCATTCATGCGGGCAAGGGCTGCCGCGGCCGTCGGGCCGGCCGACAGCCGTTCGAACCGTGCCCACCACCGGGCAAAATGCGTGTCATCCACGCGGCCTGGCGCGAAATTGGGCAAGGTCGCGCCGGTGCCCCAGCAAGTCTCGGCAACCTCGATGAAGGCTTCCAGGCGCTCCGGCGGCATTACCCATTTGTGGAAATGCGCATAACCGCCATAGAGCACGAGTGCCCGCGTCCGCTCCGGATAGGTCGCGGCAAACAGCATCGCCATCGGTGCGCCTTCCGAAGCGCCGAGGATCGCCGCGCGGCCGCTGCCGGTGGCGTCCATCACCGCGCGCACGTCATCCATGCGGGTTTCCAGGCCGGGCAGATGATGGTTGTCCACTCGGTCCGAAAGCCCGGTGCCGCGTTTGTCGAACAGAATCAGCCGTGAGAAAGTCGAAAGCCGCTTCAGCAGGCGGCTGTAGCCCTCATCTTCCCATTGTAGGTCGAGATTGGAGATGAAGCCGGGGACGAAGACGAGATCGAACGAGCCTTGGCCGACCACCTGATAGGCGATCCGCACATCCCCGCTACGGGCATATCTGGTCTCGATCGGCCTCACGCAACTACCCCGCCCGGCCAGACGATCTCCTGTCGTCAACCATAGCAGAGGCAGCCGGCTTGCGGCAGCGAAACTTTAGAGAGCGGAAATATAAGACCTTTGCGCCGATGCGGCCCCGAGGCCCTACTTGTGCGGAATGGCGCCCTCAGCCTCCGCAGGCTTGCTGTAACCGAGGCTCTTGTCGGCTTGCTCCGCCGTCAGCGGACGCTTGATCTTGGCGGAGGCGGCGATCACCAACTCGTCGAAATCTTCCGGGTCGCCGTCCAGCAGCTCGAAGAACTGCCGCCGCATCCTGGGCTCCCAGAATTTGTTGATGTGCTCGGCAACGCCGGCGATGCCTTCCTCGCGCGGCTTCGAATGGAAGAAGGTGGCGATCTGATTGGCCATGCGCACCAGCTTTTCCTTGGTGCTGGCGATGTGGTCTTCGTCATGCGACATGCTTGGCAACTCCGCAAGCCACCCGGTCGGGGTGGGTGAAAATATCGAAATCGTCGCCGCGCACCAGCGCCACCAGCGTCATCCCGGCGGACTCGGCGGTGCGGATGGCAAGCGCGGTCGGCGCCGAAACCGCCATGATGATCGGGGCACCGATGGCGGCGGTTTTCTGCACCATCTCCACCGACACGCGCGAGGTGACCACGACGGCGCCGCTCGCGCCGTCGATGCCGGCTTTGGCCAGCGCGCCGGCGAGCTTGTCCAACGCATTGTGGCGGCCGACATCCTCGCGCGCCATCACGATACCTTTGCCGGGAACGTAGAAGCCGGCAGCATGCACCGCCCCGGTCTCGGTGTGCAGCGGCTGCTGCTTCGACAGCAGCTTGACCGAACGCGTGACGTCTTCGGCGTCGAGCGTAAGCTTCGACGAACCGACCGCGTCGACCGACCGCATCGCTTCCTCAATGGATTCGATGCCGCACAGGCCGCAGCCGACCGGCCCGGCAAGCCGGCGCCGTCGCGCCTGGAAGCGCGTGTTGGCCCGGTCCTTCAGCTTGATCTGGATGTCGATGCCGGCGCCGAGATCCTCGACTTCGATCGCCTCGATCTCTGCCGGGTCGGCAACGATGCCTTCGGTGAGCGAGAAGCCGAGCGCGAAATCCTCGAAATCGGCCGGGCTCGCCATCATCACCGCATGGGTGGTGCCGGCATAGGAGAACGCGACCGGCGTCTCCTCCGGCACCATGCGGTTCGCAGCCGCCGTGCCGCCGGCACGACGCGCCAGCCGCGAGATTTGCGTCGTGGCTTTGCGGCGCGCGGCCAAGACTACTCCGCCGCTTCCAGCGGGGCGATGCGGCGGCTCTGCTTGGCCTGCTCGTTATAGTCCCTCTGCCACTCGGTCGGGCCGTTGGATGGCGCCACCTGCACGGCGGTGACCTTGTATTCCGGACAATTGGTCGCCCAGTCCGAGAAGTCGGTCGTGATCACATTGGCTTGCGTGTCCGGGTGGTGGAAGGTCGTGTAGACGACGCCGGGCGACACGCGGTCGGTGATCAGCGCGCGCAGCGTGGTCTCGCCCGAACGGCTCGCCAGCCGCACCCAGTCGCCCTCGCGGATGCCGCGGTTCTCGGCGTCGTGCGGATGGATCTCCAGCCGATCTTCGGCATGCCAGGCGACGTTTTCGGTACGCCTGGTCTGCGCACCGACATTGTACTGCGACAGGATACGCCCGGTGGTGAGCAGCAGCGGGTAGCGCGGGCCGGTCCGTTCGTCCGTCGCGACATATTCGGTGCGGATGAACTTGCCCTTGCCGCGCACGAAGCCGTCGACATGCATGATCGGCGTGCCGAGCGGTGCCTTCTCGTTGCAGGGCCACTGCACCGATCCGACACGGTCGAGTAGCTCGAAGGAGACGCCGGCGAAGCTCGGCGTCGTCTTGGCGATCTCGTCCATGATCTCAGACGGGTGCGTGTAGTTCCAGTCCAGCCCAATGGCGCGGGCGAGCTCCTGCGTCGCCTCCCAGTCGGCGTAGCGCGCCTTCGGCTCCAGCACCTTGCGCACCATGTTGATGCGGCGCTCGGCATTGGTGAAGGTGCCGTCCTTCTCCAGGAAGGTCGAGCCCGGCAGGAAGACATGGGCGTAGTTCGCCGTCTCGTTGAGGAAGAGGTCGTGCACGACGACGCACTCCATCGCGGCCAGCCCTGCGGCGACATGCTTGGTGTCGGGGTCGGACTGCAAGATGTCCTCGCCCTGGATGTAGATGCCCTTGAATGAGCCGTCGACGGCGGCATCCAGCATGTTGGGGATGCGCAGGCCGGGCTCCTCGTCCAGCTTCACGCCCCACAGGCTCTCATAGATGTCGCGCACGGCTTCGCCGGAGATATGGCGATAGCCCGGCAGCTCATGCGGGAAGGAACCCATGTCGCAGGAGCCCTGGACATTGTTCTGGCCGCGCAGCGGGTTCACGCCGACGCCCGGACGGCCGATATTGCCGGTGGCCATGGCGAGGTTGGCGATCGCCATCACCGTAGTCGAGCCTTGGCTGTGCTCGGTGACGCCGAGGCCGTAATAGATCGCGCCGTTGCCGCCCTTGGCGTAAAGGCGCGCGGCACCCCGGATCGCTTCAGGATCGACGCCGGACAGCTTGCCGACCGTCTCGGGGCTGTTTTCCGGCAGGGCGACGAAGGACGCCCAGTCCTGGAACTCGGCCCAGTCGCAGCGCTCGCGGATAAAGGCTTCGTCGAACAGGCCCTCGGTGACGATGACATGGGCAAGCGCCGTCAGCACCGCGACGTTGGTGCCGGGCTTCAGCGGCAGATGGTAGTCGGCCTCGACATGCGCCGACTTCACCATCTCGGTGCGGCGCGGGTCGAGCACGATCAGCTTGGCGCCCTCACGCAGCCGCTTCTTCAGCCGCGAGGCGAACACCGGATGCGCCGTAGCGGGATTGGCACCGATGATGACGGCAACGTCGGTGTATTCGACCGAGTCGAAGTCCTGCGTGCCGGCCGAGGTGCCGTAGGTCTGGCCGAGGCCGTAGCCGGTCGGCGAATGGCAGACGCGCGCGCAGGTGTCGACATTGTTGTTGCGGAAGCCCTGCCGCACCAGCTTCTGGACGAGATAGGTCTCCTCGTTCGTGCAGCGCGAGGAGGTGATGCCGCCGATCGAGCCGCGTCCGTACTGGTACTGGATGCGGCGGAATTCCTTTGCCGTATGGGCGATCGCCTCTTCCCAGCTCACCTCGCGCCACGGATGGGTGATCTTCTCCCGGATCATCGGCGACAGGATCCGATCCTTGTGGGTGGCATAGCCATAGGCAAAACGGCCTTTGACGCAGGAATGGCCGTGGTTCGCCTTGCCGTCCTTGTAGGGCATCATGCGGATGACTTCGTCACCCTTCACTTCCGCCTTGAACGAGCAGCCGACGCCGCAATAGGCGCAGGTCGTGACGGCCGAGCGCTCCGGCATGCCCTTCTCGAGCACCGTCTTCTCGCGCAATGCGTCGGTCGGGCAGGCCTGCACGCAGGCGCCGCAGGACACGCATTCGGAAGCGATGAAATCCTCATGCATGCCGGCAACCATGCGGGACTCGAAGCCGCGGCCCTCGATGGTCAGCGCGAAGGTGCCCTGCACCTCTTCGCAGGCGCGCACGCAGCGCGAGCAGACGATGCACTGCGCCGGATCATAGGTGAAGTAGGGGTTGGACTCATCGCGGGCGATGTAGTCGACCGCCAGCGAGCCATGGCCGGGCGCCACGCCGCCTTCTTCCTTGACGTGGTTGCGGCCTTCGACGCCGTAGCGGTTCTCGGTCAGACCGACCGACTCCGCAACCGCGTCGAACTCGCTGGCGCCGGTTCCGGCCTTCTCGTTCCAGCCGGTCGGATGGTCGGAGACGTAGAGTTCCATGACGCCACGGCGGATGGCATCGAGCCGCTCGGACTGCGTGCGCACCACCATGCCCTCGCCGACCGGCGTCGTGCAGGATGCGGGCGTGCCGCCGCGGCCGTCGATCTCGACCAGGCAGACGCGGCACGAGCCGAAAGAGTCCAGCATGTCGGTGGCGCAGAGCTTCGGGATCTCGACCCCGCCTTCCATCGCCGCGCGCATGATCGAGGTGCCTTCCGGCACGGTGATGCTTTGCCCGTCAACGGTCAGCGTCACCTGCTTCGCCGCTCTCGACTCCGGCGTTCCGTAGTCGATCTCTTCGATGAGTGTCGGGAAGTCGGCTTTGATGTTCATCTGCCAGCTCCTATTCGGCAGCCACGCGCGTCGGCGCCGGCTTGAAATCCTCGGGGAAATGCGTGATCGAGCTCATCACCGGGTAGGGCGTGAAGCCGCCCAGGGCGCAGAGCGATCCGAACTTCATCGTGTTGCAGAGGTCGGTGACCAGAGCGAGGTTCTTCTCCGCCTCGATGCCCGCGGCGACCTTGTCCAGAACCTCCATGCCGCGCGTCGAGCCGATGCGGCAGGGCGTGCACTTGCCGCAGCTTTCGATGGCGCAGAACTCCATGGCAAAGCGCGCCTGCTTCATCATGTCGGCGCTGTCGTCGAACACGGTTATGCCGGCATGGCCGATCAGCCCGTCCTTGGCAGCAAAAACCTCGTAGTCGAACGGCGTGTCGAAAAGCGCGCGCGGGAAATAGGCGCCGAGCGGGCCGCCGACCTGCACCGCCTTCACCGGCCGCCCCGAGGCCGTGCCGCCGCCGATCTCGTCGACGATTTCGCCCAGCGTCAGGCCGAAGGCCGTCTCGAACAGGCCGCCATGCTTGACGTTGCCGGCGATCTGGATCGGGATCGTGCCGCGCGAGCGGCCCATGCCGAAATCCTTGTAGTAGGCGGCGCCCTTGTCCATGATGATCGGCACGGAGGCCAGGCTGATCACGTTGTTGATCACCGTCGGCTTGCCGAACAATCCCTGGATCGCCGGCAGCGGCGGCTTGGCGCGAACCACGCCGCGCTTGCCTTCCAAGCTGTTGAGCAACGAGGTTTCCTCGCCGCAGACATAGGCGCCGGCGCCGACGCGGATTTCCATGTCGAAGGCGTTGGGCGAGCCCAGCACATTGACGCCGAGCACGCCCGCCTTGCGGGCGATCGCGACCGCCTTGTTCATTGTTGCCACCGCATGCGGATATTCCGAGCGGATATAGACGAAGCCCTTGGTCGCGCCGGTGGCGATGCCGGCGATCGCCATCCCTTCGATCAGCAGGAAGGGATCGCCCTCCATGATCATGCGGTCGGCGAAGGTGGCGCTGTCGCCCTCGTCGGCGTTGCAGACGATATACTTGCGTTCGGAATTCGTATCGAGAACCGTCTTCCACTTGATGCCGGTCGGGAAGCCGGCGCCGCCGCGGCCGCGCAGGCCGGACTCGGTCACCTGGTTCACGATCTCGGCCGGCGCCATGGCGACCGCGTTCTGCAGGCCTCTCAGACCGCCATGCGACTTATAGCTGTCGAGCGACAGCGGGTCGATGACGCCACAGCGCGCGAAGGTCAGCCGCGTCTGCTTGGCGAGGAAGGGGATCTTGTCTGGCGCGCCCAGCCAGCGCTTGTGATGGCCACCCTTGAGGAAACCGCTGTCGAACAGGCTTTTCACGTCAGACGGCTTGACCGGCCCGTAGGCGACGCGGCCCTCGGCGGTCGCAACCTCGACCATCGGCTCCAGGAAATAGGCGCCGCGCGAGCCGTTGCGCACGATCTTGGCCTCGACCCCGCGCTCCTTGAGCTCCTTCTCGATCGCCCTGGCGACCTTTTCGGCGCCGAGCGCCAGAGCACCGGAATCGGCAGGGATGTAGATGCGCGGGATCATGAACGCACCTCCGCGACGATCTCTTCGATCTTCTCGTCGTCGAGCCGGCCGATCACTTCGCCGTCGAGCATCGCCGACGGCGAGCAGGCGCAAAGCCCGAGGCAATAGACCGGCTCCAGTGTAACCGATCCGTCGCGTGCGGTCTCGTGAAAATCGATGCCGAGCAGTTGCTTGACCTTGGTGGCGACGGCTTCCGAACCCATCGACTGGCAGGCTTCCGCCTGGCAGAGCTTCAGCACATGCCGGCCGGCCGGCTTGGCGCGGAAATCGTGATAGAAGGTGACGACGCCATGCACCTCCGCTCTCGAGAGGTTCAGCCCGTCGGCGATGACCGGAAGCGCCGCCTGCGGCACATGTCCGAATTCTTCCTGGATGCCGTGGAGAATCGGCAGCAACGGACCTTCGAGGTCCTTCAATTCCTCGATGATCGCCGCTATGCGCGACGCGATCTCGGTACTTGCAGGCTGCATCGGCATGCAGCGCCCTCCCTGGCCGTGGCGCCAACACATATGTCACCCCAAAATATAGAGCGGTTTTGGGGCAACGACATGCACAGGGCGCAATATCGCTAAGTCCTTATGAAATCAGAGGAAACCTCCGAGATCAATAAAGCAGTCTCGTCGCTTGATAGAAATTTTCTATCAGAAACGCTGAGCCCGCATTGTCTAGCCTAGCGGTGGGAACGGAAATCGTCTGCCAGCGCCATTGCCTCGTCTAGCAGCGCCTGCACCAGCGGCGTGTGCGGCTCGCGCGGCGCCGCCACCAGCCCGACCGTGTGGCTGGCATCCGGATCGACTATCGGAATGGCCCGGATCGGTTCGGAAAAGCCGAATGTTTCCGCAAGGTTGAGCGGCATGATCGACGACCACTTGCCGGTCCGGATATGCGAGAACAGCACGATCATCGAGTTGGATTCCAGTGTCGGCCGCACCTGCACGCCGGCTTCCGCCAGATGCTGGTCGATGATGCGGCGGTTCTGCATGTCCGGCGTCAGCAGGCAGAGCGGCAACTGGCTGATCTCTGCCCACGTCACTTTGTCGCGGTCGGAATAGGGGTTGCCGACTGCCGTGATCAGCTGGTAGCGCTCGTCATAGAGCGGCACGCTGGTTACCCGCCCCAGCGGCTCGTTGTCGAGATAGGTGATGCCGGCATCGACATCGAGATTGCCGAGCAGCGTCAGCACCTCGATCGACGTCCGTGACAGCACCGAAAAGGTGACGCCGGGATGCTTGTCGCGGAATGGCGTCGTCAGCCGCGCCACCATGGCGAGCGCCGTCGGAACGGCGGCGATGCGGATGCGGCCGGACAGGCCGTGGCGCGCCGCCCGCATCTCCTCGCGCATGGTCCTTGAATCGCCGACGATGCGGCGCGCCCAAACCAGCACCTGCTTGCCTTCCGGCGTCAGACCCTGGAAACGCGAGCCGCGCAGCACCAGCATGACGCCGAGCTGCTCCTCGAGCTGCTTGATGCCGGCCGACAGCGTCGGCTGGGTGACGCCGCACACCTCGGCGGCGCGGCCGAAATGCTCTTCCCTGGCTAAAGCGATGAAGAATTCCAGCTTGTCGATCATGTCATCCGATCCACGGTCTGCCCAAGGTCGGGGAAATCGCTTTGCTTCGCAAGGCGGATGAACGATAGGATCTCATCCACATTTTTGAGCCGGCTTATCTGTTTTCCCGCGCCGCGCATGGCGCTATGTGGGGTAGGCGGAAGCAGGGAGGAGCAGATGCTGGGTTGGTTTCGCAGACTGTTGCCGCGCGAGGATCGCTTCTTCGAACTGTTCGAACGGCATTCGCGCACGGTGGTCGGCGGCGCCGAGGCGCTTGAGCAGCTTCTCCAGGGCCGGGACATCGACCGCTGGTGCCAGACGATCGTCGATCTGGAGGACGAAGCGGACGGGATCACCGCGGAGGTGCTGCTTGCCGTCAGGCGCTCCTTCATCACGCCCTTCGACCGCGGCGACATCAAGGATCTGATCCAGTCGATGGATGATGCCATCGATACGATGCACAAGGCCGTCAAGACGGTGAAATTGTTCGAGATGAGGGAATTCGATCCGCTGATGCGGGAAATGGGCAGCGTCATCGTCGAGGCCGCCCGGCTGGTAGCAGAGGCCATCCCACTGCTCGGCAAGGTTGGCGCCAACGCCGCGCGGCTGAACGCCATCGCCGAAGAAGTCATGCGCGTTGAGGGCCGCGCCGACGACCTGCACGAGCAGGGCCTGAAGGACCTGTTCAAGCGGCACGGTCGCAGCGACCCTATGGCCTACCTGATTGGCTCGGAGATTTACGGCCAGCTGGAAAAGGTGGTCGACCGTTTCGAGGACGTCGCTAACGAGATCAGCGGCATCGCCATCGAGAACGTCTAACAGATGGACGCTGCGATCGCCTTTCCCCTGCTGGTCGGCCTCGTCGCCGTGGCGCTGTTCTTCGATTTCCTCAACGGCCTGCACGATGCCGCCAACTCGATCGCGACTATCGTCTCCACCCGCGTGCTGAGGCCGCACTATGCCGTGTTCTGGGCGGCTTTCTTCAATTTCATCGCCTTCCTGTTCTTCGGTCTGCATGTCGCCGAGACGGTGGGAAAGGGCATCGTCGACGCCGAGGTCGTGACCCCCGCAGTGATCTTCGCCGCGCTCATCGGAGCCATCGTCTGGAACATCGTCACTTGGATCGCCGGCATTCCGTCGAGCAGCTCGCATGCGCTGATCGGCGGGTTGGTCGGCGCCGGCGTCGCCAAGGCCGGCCCGGGGGCCATCGTCTGGTCCGGGCTCGGCAAGACGGCTGCGGCGATCGTGCTCTCGCCGGCGACCGGATTCGTGCTGGCGCTTGTCCTTATCCTCATCGTCTCATGGCTGTTCGTTCGGCAGACGCCGTTCGCGGTCGATAACAGCTTTCGCGTCCTGCAGTTCTTCTCGGCTTCGCTCTATTCGCTGGGGCACGGTGGCAATGACGCGCAGAAGACCATGGGCATCATCGCCGTGCTGCTCTATTCGCAAGGCATGCTCGGCCAGAGCTTCCACGTGCCGTTCTGGGTGGTCATCACCTGCCAGTCCGCACTGGCGCTGGGCACGCTCTTCGGCGGCTGGCGCATCGTGCACACGATGGGATCGAAGATCACTCGGCTGAACCCGATGCAGGGTTTTTGCGCCGAGACCGGCGGGGCGATAACGTTGTTCGCCGCCACCTGGCTCGGTGTCCCGGTCTCGACCACGCATACAATCACCGGCGCCATCATCGGCGTGGGTGCTGCCCGCCGCATCTCGGCTGTACGCTGGGGCATTGCCGGCAACATTGTCGTGGCGTGGGTGATCACCCTGCCGGCGACGGCGGCGATTTCGGCGTTGACCTATTTTGTCACGCGCCTGGCGGTCTGAGGCTGAAATCTACTCGCCCGCAAGACAAAGTATGTTGCCGTCCGGGTCCTTGAACCAGGCGACCTTCATGCCGTAGCCGACATGGACATCGCCCTCAAGCGTCAGCCCGGGCATCTCATAGCGCTCGAAGGTGACGCCCTTCGACTTCAGCGCCTGGACAATGGCGCCGATCTGGTCGCCGACCGTCCAGGTCAACGCCGTCGCCTTGTTGGTACCGGCGAATTCTGAACGATAGACGTTGATGACCGTGTCGCCGCTTTTGTAGACGATCAGTTCTCCGGCCATGTCGTCGACAGGCTTGAGGCCCAGCGTTCCTTCGTAAAAGCCCTGCGCTCTCGAAAGGTCTTTCACCGCCACATTGGCGGCTGCGTTGCTGTTTGCGAGCATGACAGTCTCCTTTTCCGGTTGCCGTCGCTCATGGCAACCGAGATAGGGCCCCTGGATCGATTGGCCATGGCAATCGGCGGATCGGGACGCGCTAGGCAAATCCGACACCACCGGTCGTTTTGCGGACGAGCCATTGCGCCACGGCTTGGTTCTGCCGGGAAACTGCACTATCTGGAACGCCAAACTCCGAGGAAAGATCATGGCTGTAACCAAGGAAACCGTCATCGAGCGCCTGAGGACGGTCAATGGACCGGACTTCACCGGCAACATCGTCGACCTCGGCCTGGTATCTGAGATTTTCATCGCCGATTCCAAGGTGTTTTTCTCGATTACCGTCCCCGCCGCCCGCGCCCAGGAGATGGAGCCGCTGCGCGCCGCCGCCGAGCGTGTCGTCAAGGCGATCCCCGGCGTCGCCAACGCCGTCGTCGCGCTGACGGCGGAGAAGAAAGGCGGCGGCATGGAGGCGCCGGTTCGGCCGGCTTCGCAAGCAGCGTCGCCACGACCTGCTCCCCAGGCAGCGCCGCAGCGTCCTGGCCCGCAGGCGCCGGCTTCTCACAGTCACGGCAAACGCGGCGTGCCCGGCATCGATGCGATCATCGCGGTGGCGTCCGGCAAGGGCGGCGTCGGCAAATCGACCACCGCCGTCAACCTGGCGCTCGGCCTTGCCGCCAATGGGCTGAGCGTCGGCGTGCTCGATGCCGATATCTACGGGCCGTCGATGCCGAGGCTGCTCAACATTCACGGCCGGCCGCAGACGGTCGACGGCAAGATCCTGAAGCCGATGCAGAATTACGGCCTCAAGGTGATGTCGATGGGCTTCCTGGTCGACGAGGAGACGCCGATGATCTGGCGCGGCCCGATGGTCATGTCGGCGCTCACCCAGATGCTGCGCGAGGTCGAATGGGGACCGCTCGACGTGCTGGTCGTCGATATGCCGCCCGGCACCGGCGATGCCCAGCTCACCATGGCCCAGCAGGTGCCGCTGGCCGGTGCCGTCATCGTCTCGACGCCGCAGGACCTGGCGCTCATCGATGCGCGCAAGGGCCTCAACATGTTCAAGAAGGTCGACGTGCCGCTGCTCGGCATCGTCGAGAACATGAGCTATTTCCTCGCGCCCGACACCGGCAAACGCTACGACATCTTCGGCCATGGCGGCGCGCGGCGCGAGGCCGAACGGCTCGGCGTCACCTTCCTTGGCGAGGTGCCGCTGGAGATGGGCATCCGCGAAAGCTCGGACGCCGGCGCCCCGGTGGTCGCATCCAAGCCGGACGGCGCCGAGGCGAAGATCTATCGCGATATCGCCGCGAGGGTATGGGACAGGGTCCAAGAGGAACGCGGCGCCGCCGAGGCGGCAGTGCCCAGCATCGTGTTCGAGTAATTCGCCGGGCCGCCGGGTGTCCGATTTCCTTTCCAGGCTCCGGCAGCCGGGAATTGCCTCCTTCAGGATTTCCCCTGTCGTTGAGGGCTTCCCACACTTTCTCGACAGGTGCGGCGATCCGCTCCTCGCCCTCGATCACCAAAGCCATCAAGACCTCCCGGAATGCTGATGTCGATTGGTCCTGGCGCGCGGCCCTTTCTATGTCTATCGCACCAAAGTGCGGGTCTGCGGCGTGTCTGCCTCTTGCCTGCATGAGCGCGTTGTCATATCGATTTGTCATACAAATACGGAGACCACGATGGCAGGCGCCCCCACCAAGAAGAAGAAATTTCGCTCGCAGGAGTGGTTCGACAATCCCGACAACCCGGGCATGACGGCGCTCTATCTCGAGCGCTACCTCAATTACGGGCTGACCCGCGCCGAGCTGATGTCGGGCAAGCCGCTGATCGGCATCGCGCAGACGGGTTCCGATCTCTCGCCCTGCAACCGGCACCATCTCGAGCTCGCCAAGCGCGTGCGCGAAGGCATCGTCTCGATGGGCGGCATCCCCTTCGAGTTCCCGTGCCACCCGATCCAGGAGACCGGCAAGCGGCCGACGGCGGCGCTCGACCGCAACCTCGCCTATCTCAGCCTCGTCGAGGTGCTCTACGGCTATCCGCTCGACGGCGTCGTGCTGACCATCGGCTGCGACAAGACTACGCCCGCGCTCTTGATGGCGGCGGCGACCGTCAACATTCCGGCGATCGCGCTTTCGGTCGGCCCGATGCTCAATGGCTGGCATAAGGGCAAGCGCACCGGCTCCGGCACCATTGTCTGGGAATCGCGCCAGCGGCTGTCGGCCGGCGAGATCAATTATGACGAGTTCATGGACATCGTCGCCTCCTCGGCGCCGTCGACCGGCTATTGCAACACCATGGGTACCGCCACCACCATGAACTCGCTGGCCGAGGCGCTCGGCATGCAGCTGCCGGGCTCGGCCGCGATCCCCGCGCCCTATCGCGAGCGCGGCCAGATCGCCTACGAGACCGGCAAGCGCATCGTCGATATGGTGCATGAGGACCTGAAGCCGTCGGACATCATGACCCGCCAGGCGTTCGAGAATGCCATCGTCGTCAATTCGGCCATCGGCGGCTCGACCAACGCGCCGATCCACCTCAATGCCATCGCCCGCCATCTCGGCGTGCCGCTCGACAATGACGACTGGCAGAACATCGGCCTTAACGTGCCGCTGATCGTCAACCTGCAGCCGACGGGCGAGTATCTCGGCGAGGACTATCACCATGCCGGCGGCGTGCCGGCCGTCGTGGCGGAGTTGCTGAAAGGCGGACTATTGCCGCACCCCGACGCGATCACCGTCAACGGCAAATCGATCGGCGACAATTGCCGCGGCGCGGTAAACGAGAATCATGATGTCATCCGCGGCGTCCACAAGCCGCTCAAGAGCAATGCCGGCTTCATCAACCTCAAGGGCAATCTGTTCGATTCCGCCATCATGAAGACCAGCGGCATCTCGCCCGAATTCCGCGAACGCTATCTCTCGAACCCGAACGATCCGGAGGCTTTCGAAGGCAACGCCATGGTCTTCGACGGCCCGGAGGATTACCACGCCCGCATCGACGATCCGGCGCAGGGCATCGACGAGCACACGATCCTGTTCATGCGCGGCGCAGGTCCGGTCGGCTATCCGGGCGGCGCCGAGGTGGTCAACATGCAGCCGCCGGCCCATCTCATCAAGAAGGGCATCCATTCGCTGGCCTGCATCGGCGATGGCCGCCAGTCCGGCACGTCGGGTTCGCCATCGATCCTCAACGCATCGCCGGAGGCAGCGGTCGGTGGCGGGCTGGCGCTGCTCAAGACTGGCGACCGCGTCCGCATCGACCTGAGGAAGGGCACCGCCAATATCCTTGTCGGCGACGAGGAGATCGCCAGGCGGCGGGCAGCGCTGCAGGGCAATGGCGGCTATGACTATCCCGAGCACCAGACGCCCTGGCAGGAGATCCAGCGCGGCATGGTCGACCAGTTCTCCGCCGGCATGGTGCTGAAGCCGGCGGTGAAGTATCAGGATGTCGCGCACACCAGGGGCGTCCCGCGCGACAACCACTGAATTCAGAGCACGGCGACAATCGAAGGGGCGGTCCGCTTTCCGGCGGACCGCCCTTTCTCATGGCCCTTGTTTCGGCCGCGGGGCATCTACAGATTAGCCCGATCTCGACGGTGCTACGAAGGGAGGCATATATGGCGAAACGGCCCTCTTCTCTCGGCTTCCTTGGCATGTTCGGCCGTTCGGGCGACTTGCGCCAGCTCGACGACGCCTTGCGCAAGGCCGACTTGCATCCGGCACTGGTGCCTGAGGGCGTCAAGCTCACCATCGTCAACCTGATGAAGGATCATTGGCCCGAGGAGCCGCCGCCCCAGGCTTATCAATCGGTGGCGCAACTCTGCGGCTATTGCGTCGCCGGACCGGAAACCTTCGAGCGGGCCAATGGCAGGGAGCACACTTTGGAAGCCGAGCGCCGCATCGAGGCCGCTCTCGAAGCCGGCGACAGCCTCGATGCGCAGATCGTGCTGTTGACGCTGCATGCGAAGCTGATCAACGCCGAAGTCGTCGAGCGCTTCGGGCTGCGTGCGGAGTGATCTGCAGATCAGCCGCCCATCTTGTTGCGCGGCAGCTTGATCATCTCGCCGAAGCGCGCGCGCAGCTTGTCGTCGACGAGCCGCGACACATGGCGCGGAAAGCGCTCGGCCAGCACGCGCTTCTTCTCGGCGATCGCCCGCTGCAAAATGTCGGGCCGGCCCTTCTCGTTCCATTCCTTGGGCGAGAAGCGATCGCCGACTGCCGGATAAAAATATTCGGTCTGCATCAGCTTCAAAGTCTGTTCGTTGCCGAGATAGTGACCGGGGCCCTTGAGGCAGACGTCGGCGATCGTGTCGATCGACAGCGCCTCGTCCGTCACCTCGATGCCGCGCACGCATCGCAGGCAGTGGCCGAGCATGTCGTTGTCGATGATCAGGCTTTCGAGACAGAAGCCGAGCAGCGAGGCATGCATGCCGGCCGATTCATAGACGAGGTTGAGGCCGGCAAGACCGGCCATCACATCGGTGATGCCTTTTTCATAGCCGGATTGGATGTCGGGCAGCTTCGAATCCGTCATGCCTGCGGCCGAGCCACCCGGCAGGTCGTAATATTGCGCCATCTGCGCGCAGGCCGCGGTCAACACGGCCTGCTCGGCCGAACCGCCGGACATGGCGCCGGTCCGGAGATCGGAGACGAACGGCCAGGTGCCGAAGATCGCCGGATGGCCGGGCTTGATGGCGTTGACATAGACCAGGCCCATCAGCACTTCGGCCACCGCCTGCACGACGGCGCCGGCAATCGCGGCGGGAGCCGTGGCGCCGGCCTGGCCGGCCGACAAGAGCAGGATCGGAATGCCGCCCTCGACGCAGGCTTCGAGCACGCCGCAGGCGTCCTCGGCGAATTTCATCGGCGGCACCACGAAGCAGTTCGAGTTCGACACGAAAGGCCGCGCCCGGAAATTCTCCTCGCCGCCGGCGATCGCATAGAGCATTTCCAGCGCCGGCTTGACGTTCTCTCGCACGGTGAACGAGGTGCCGACATGCTTGGATGTCCCCAGTACGCAGGCATAGAGCGTGTTGAAGTCCATCTCGAGCGGATCGGGAATATCGCGCGGCACCATGGTGCGCTGGAAGAAATGGATGTTGTCGAGCCCGTCGACGAGACGGGCGGCGTCATAGATGTCCTGCAGCTGCGATTCTCGATATTCGCGCTTCTCGACATCGACCAGATGCACCGCCGCGCCCGCCGTGCCGTAATGCACGCGTTTGCCCTGGATCACCATGTCGTGCTTGGGATCCTGGCCGTGAAGCGTGAAGTGGCGCGCCGCCTTCTTGATCGTGTCGAGCACCAGCGCGCGCGGCAGGCGGATGCGGCCGTCGTCGCCATAGCTCGCCCCGACCCGGGTCAGCGCCTCGATGCAGGAGGGGATGGCGTTGGCGAAGCCCACCGTCTCCAGAAGCGTCAGCACCGCTTCATGGATGCGTTCCTTGTCGTTCTGGCTCAATGGCCCGTAGCTGCCGCCTTCGAGGCCGGCTCGCACCGGACGGATGTCATCTGCGAGCGGTGCTGCCCGCATCGCGCGGCGCGCTTCGCGCCCGCCGGACCGCCGCGAACGCTGGTCCGACGTCGTTTCCTGCTTCTCAAGAGCCACTGACATGGAAAGCACTCCACCTTTGCTTTTTCAGGGGCAGGATGCGCGGCGGTTGGTCCACCATCGGCCTGCCTCGTCCCCTTTGTGCCTCGACTATGCCGTCGGCATTGGCACAGCCTATGAGCCAGTCAATCCCGTCGAATATGCCAGGATGCTAAAGCGTTGAGGCGCGCCAAAATAAAAGAGCCGGCAAAAACGCCGGCTCTTGATGTGGCAGTCCGTGGTGATCAGGCGGCAGCGGGCCTGCGGCCGGCGGCTGTGGCGAGCTCCCGAATCCCGGGCTCGATGTGCTGCAGCGAGATCGAGGAGATGCCCAAACGCATGAAACGCGAGGGCTTTTCGCTGCGGTCGAAGAACCGGTCGCCGGGTTCGATGATGACGCTGCGGGAAGCGGCCGCTTCGGCGAGCCCTCGTGAATCGGTACCGCGCGGGCCCTCCAGCCACAACGATGTGCCTCCCGCCGAGTCGGTCGAGCGCCATTCTGGCAGGAAAGCGGAAATCGCATGGACCAGACGCTTGCGCCGCTCGTCGAAGGCGGCGGAGAGCCTGCGCACCAGCGCCTCGTGATGGCCGAGCGACAAAAACAGCGCAACGGCGCGCTGGTTATTTGCCGGCGGATGCCTGAGCATGAAGCGGCGCAACGCGCGAAGCTCGGCAATCAGTCCTGCCGAAGCGACGATGTAGCCGAGCCTCAGACCCGGAGCCAGCGTCTTCGACATCGAGCCGACATAGATGACGCGGCCCGAGCGATCGAGGCTCTTCAGCGCCTGCTGCGGCGCCTCGTCGAGAAGCTGGCTGTCATAGCCGTCCTCAATGATGATCTGGTTGTTGCGGTTGGCCCGCGACAGCAAATCCTGCCGCCGCTCGGCGGACAACGGCACCATCGTTGGGCAATGGTGGCTAGGGGTGACGAAGACGAACCCGGAATCGCTGGGAATCGCCGAGGTCACGATGCCCGACTGGTCGACAGGGACCGGCTGGATATCTGCACCGGCGAGCCGGAAGATCGAGCGGGCATCCGGATAGCCGGGATCTTCCATTGCTACCTTCGAGCCCTTGGTCATCAACAGCGAGGCGAGCATATAGAGCGCGTTCTGCGCGCCCAGGGTCACGATGATCTCGTCCGGATTGGCGAAGATGCCGCGGCGCGGCAAAAGCCGGGCCTGGATCTGCTCGATGAGCAGCGGATCGTCCCGGTCGACCATGTCCGATGCCCAGTTGCGGATCTCCAGCACCGCGAGCGCCATGCGGTTGCACTCGCGCCATTCCGCGGTCGGAAACAGCGCCGGATCGAACTGGCCGTAGACGAACGGATAGGAGGACTTGATCCAGTTGTCGTGCTTGGCCGGCGGCGGCATATCGCTGGCGGCGATCTGCCGACGCGCCTTCCAGTCGATCTCATTCTGCTGGTCGGGCGCCTTCTGGTGCGGCTTGGCGGGGGTGGCCAGCACTTCAGGGTTGACGAAGTGGCCGCGCCTCTCGCGCGCCACAAGAAAACCTTGGTCGACCAGCTGCTGGAAGGCAAGCACCACCGTGCCGCGGGCAACGCCCAGTTTTTCCGCCAGAATCCGGCAGGATGGCAGCGGCATCGAAGCGGCGATCTGCCGGTCGAGGATGGCTGCGACGATCGCCTGGCGGATCTGTGCCTGGAGAGTTTGTCCGGATTCGGCCGAAATCCGGAACAGGCCGGACCATATGGCCGTGTCATTGCGCTGTGGCATGGGAGATCATCCTCGGATGGCCAGCTGTTTTCACTTGGCTGGACCAGTCGAGTGTAGGGGTGGCACAAGGGGTTGCGCCAATCAATTTTTCTGATCGCTGGGATTTATGCCAGTGATCCATTGGTCACGAAAGGGGCGCGTCCGCCAGGGAAGCGGATGTTGCGGGGCATCATAAAAGCGTGATGCAGTGCGTCACTGCCGCGCTTGAACGAAACGGAAATCCGGCTCAATACAATGTCGCGACGACACGCGCCGGAAACATCGGGCCTGTTAAAATGGTCTAAAAACCCGCCAGGAGCCACCATTGGATCAGTCAGCCTTCGACAAGCAGGTCACCGCCCTGCGTGAGCAGCGCGCGGCAGCCAAGGGCACGATGCGCGAAGCCTTCGCCGCCGATCCCAGGCGCTTCGAGAAATTCTCCGCCACAGATGGCGATCTTCTGCTCGACTGGTCGAAATGCGCGGTCGACGCCGACACGATGGCAATGCTGGAGACGCTCTCCGGCGCCGCCGACCTCGAAGGCCGACGCGCCGCGATGTTCGAAGGCAAGAAGATCAACATCACCGAAAACCGCGCCGTGCTGCACACGGCGCTGCGCAATCTGACCGGCAAGAGTGTCGTGGTCGATGGCCAGGACACCAAGGCCGATGTGATCGCCGTGCTCGACGCGATGGGCGCCTTCGCTGATGCGATTCGCTCCGGCGAGGCGGCCGGCGCCACCGGCAAGAAGATCACCGACATCGTCAATATCGGCATTGGCGGCTCTGATCTTGGCCCGGCGATGGTGACGCTGGCGCTCGCGCCCTACCATGACGGCCCGCGTGCGCATTATGTCTCCAACGTCGACGGCGCCCACATCCACGACACGCTGAAAGGCCTGTCTCCCGAGACGACTTTGTTCATCATCGCCTCCAAGACTTTCACCACTGTCGAGACGATGACCAATGCCGAGACGGCGCGCAGATGGGTGGAAAAGGCGCTGGGCAAGCAAGCGATCGGCAAGCATTTCGCCGCCGTCTCGACCGCGCTCGACCTGGTGGCCAAGTTCGGCATCGCCTCCGACCGCGTCTTCGGTTTCTGGGACTGGGTCGGCGGCCGCTACTCGGTCTGGAGCGCCATTGGCCTGCCGGTGATGATCGCCATCGGCCCGCGCAATTTCCGCGCCTTCCTCGACGGCGCGCATGAGATGGACGAGCATTTCCGCTCGGCCCCCCTGCAAAAGAACCTGCCTGTTTTGCTGGGGCTGATCGGCTGGTGGCACCGCGTCGTCTGCAAATACCCGGCCCGTGCCGTCATTCCATACGATCAGCGCCTGTCGCGCCTGCCGGCCTATCTGCAGCAGCTCGATATGGAATCGAACGGCAAGAGCGTGACACTGGACGGCGGCCCGGTGACTACGCCGACCGGCCCGCTGGTCTGGGGCGAGCCCGGTACCAACGGCCAGCACGCCTTTTTCCAGCTTTTGCACCAGGGCAGCGATTTCATCCCGGTCGAGTTTCTTGCCGCAGCCGTCAGCCACGAGCCCGAGCTGAGGACCCACCACGATCTCTTGCTTGCCAATTGCCTGGCGCAGTCGGAAGCCTTCATGAAGGGCCGCACGCTGGAAGAGGCGCGCGCGCAGATGCTGGCCAAGGGCATGAAGCCCGCCGATGTCGATCGCATCGCGCCGCATCGCGTCTTTTCGGGCAACCGTCCGTCGCTCACCATCCTCTACCGGAAGCTTGATCCGCGCACGCTCGGTCGCCTGATCGCGCTCTATGAGCATCGCGTCTTCGTCGAGGGCACGCTGTTCAACATCAATTCGTTCGACCAGTGGGGTGTCGAACTCGGCAAGGAACTGGCGACAGGCCTGCTGCCTGTCGTGGAAGGCAAGGAGACTGCCGCAAAACGCGACGCCTCGACTGCCGGATTGGTGGCTCATGTCCACCAATTGCGTGGCGCGGAGTAAACGGATTGGCGGATATCAAGGGAATTCTGTTCGACAAGGACGGGACGCTTGTCGACTTCAACGCTACCTGGCTCGGCATTGCCGATTTCATGGCCATGGACGCCGCCGAAGGCGATCGCTGGAAAGCCGACAGGTTGCTCGCCGCCGCCGGCTTCGATTTCGTCAGCAAGCGCTTCAAGCCGGATTCGATCTTTGCCTCGGGCTCGAACATGGACGTCGTCGAGCTCTGGTTCCCGCGCCTGTCGGAGGAGGACCAGATGCTGGCCGTCGCCCGCTTCAACGAGATCACCTCGGTTCAGGGCTCGTCGATGGCTGTCGCTCTGCCCGGTATCGTCGAATCGCTGCGGGCGCTGCACAAGCGATCCTTCCGGCTGGGCGTCGCCACCAACGATTCCACCAGCGGCGCCGAGAAGACGCTCGCCACGCTCGGTGTCGCGCAGCTCTTCGACGCCGCCTTCGGCTATGATGCGGTCGCGAATCCGAAGCCCGCGCCCGACACGGTCATCGCGTTCTGCGATCTGACGGGACTGAAGCCCGGCGAGATCGCCATGGTCGGCGACAATCGCCACGATCTCGAAATGGCGCGCGCCGGCGGCTGCGGCCTGGCGATCGGCGTGCTTTCCGGCACGGGCACGCGTGACTCGCTGTCGCCGATGGCCGACGTCATCCTGGATTCGGTCGCCGACCTGCCGGATTTTCTCGCCGCGCGGATGAGTGTGCCGGCGGGCTGATCAGGGCTCGCTGGGAAGGAAGGCAAATACCCCGCTCGGTTTCGGCGCGCTACCGCCGTTTCCGCCGACATCAGGCACCTGATACTCGCCAAGCAGGCGAAGCCGCCGCCTGGGTAGCCAGGCGCGGCCCGGGTCGCCGACCAGCACCTCGATGCCCGCGGCAAGGCAGCGGTCGAGGAAGGGGACGATCCGCCGCGCGACCGCTTGCCCGTAGAAAACGTCGCCGGCGAGCACAACGTCGACCGACGGCGGCGGACCGGCGCTGATGTCCTCGCCGATTATGATGATGGCGACGCCGTTGGCCTCCGCGTTGAGGCGGAGCGCGACGATGCCGTTGCGGTCGATCTCCGCCGCGGTCACTTCCCTAGCCCCGGCTCGCGCCGCGGCGATACCGACAAGGCCGGAACCCGCGCCGAGGTCGAGCACGCGCCGGCCCGCAACGGTTGACGGCCGGTCGAGAACATAGCGCGCCAGCACTGCGCCGCCCGCCCAGGCATAGGCCCAGTAGGGCGGCTGCGGCTCGGCCGCGTGCTCATGCGAGCCGTCCTCCGGTTCCAGCAGCCGCCTCAGCCCGCTGCCGGGATGGGCCGTATAGAGCCGGATTTCAGGCAGCGACGGCACCGGCTGAAGCCGCATGTTCGCCTTGATGAATTCGGCGGGATCGAGGTCGGCGCGATGTATTGGCGTCAGGCCGGCAACATTTTCGTTCAAATCTGCTCCCGCAACGCGCGCCGCAGGATCTTGCCGACCGGCGTCTTCGGCAGTTCGGCGCGGAATTCGATGTATCTCGGCCGCTTGTAGCCGGTCAGGTTCTCGCGGCAATAGACAGTCAGCGTCTCGATGGTGAGCGCTGGATCCTTCCTGACCACGAACAGCTTCGGCACCTCGCCGGAGTGCTCGTCCGGCACGCCGATCGCCGCCACTTCGAGCACGCCCGGGTGCTGCGCCACGACTTCTTCCAACTCGTTCGGATAGACGTTGAAACCGGAGACCAGGATCATGTCCTTCTTGCGGTCGACGATCTTGGTGTAGCCGCGCTCATCCATGAAGCCCATGTCGCCCGACTTGAAGAACCCGTCCTTGGTCATCACCTTGGCGGTCTCGTCCGGCCGGTTCCAGTAGCCGGCCATAACCTGCGGACCCCGGATGCAGATCTCTCCGACTTCGCCGAGCGGCACGTTGTTGCCGTCGTCGTCGCGGATGGCGATCTCGGTCGATGGCAGCGGCAGGCCGATCGTGCCGGTAAAGTCGCTGGAGCTGAACTTGTTGGCGGTCGCCACCGGCGAGGTTTCGGAAAGTCCGTAGCCTTCGCTCACCGGACAGCCCGTCAGCGCCTTCCAGCGCTCGGCCACGCCTTTCTGCACCGCCATGCCGCCGCCGAGAGTGAGGATCAGCGGCTTGAAGTCGAGCTTGCGGAAATCCTCATTGTTGAGCAGCGCGTTGAACAGCGTGTTGAGGCCGGGAAAGATGTGGACCGGGTATTTCTGCAGTTCTTTCACGAAGCCGGGAATGTCGCGCGGGTTCGGAATGAGCACGTTCTGCGCGCCTTGCTGCATGCCCATCAGCGCGTTCACCGTCAGCGCGAAGATGTGGTAGAGCGGCAGCGCGCAAACAAAGTTGAGATGCGCCGGCTTCGGCTTGACCGTATAGGCGTCCTCCACCCAGAGCGAATTCTGCGCCACGTTGGACAAGACGTTGCGGTGCAGCAGCGTCGCGCCTTTCGACACGCCGGTCGTGCCGCCCGTATATTGCAGGAAGGCGATATCGTCGCCCGATACCGCCGCCGGCTTGAAGGCGCTTGCCGAGCCCGCCTTGAGCGCGGCGTTGAATTTGACGTGGCCGGGCAGCGACCAGGCGGGAACCATCTTCTTCACCCGCCGCACGACGAGGTTGACGATCGCGCCTTTCAGCCCGCCCAGCATGTCGCCCATCGCCGCCACCACGACATGCTTGACCGGCGTCCTGGCGATCACCGCCTGCAGCGTGTTGGCGAAGTTCTCCAGAATGACGATGGCCTGCGCGCCGGAATCCTTGAGCTGATGCTCCAGCTCGCGCGGCGTGTAGAGCGGGTTGACGTTCACCACCGTGAAGCCGGCGCGAAGCACGGCCATCATCGCTACCGGGTATTGCAAAACGTTCGGCATCATCAGCGCCACGCGCGCGCCCTTCTCCAGACCCTTCGATTGCAGATGGGCGCCGAAGGCCGCTGAAAGCCGCTCGAGCTCGGCATAGGAGATCGACTTGCCCATGCACACGAACGCCGGCCGGCTGGCGAACTGCTTGCAGGCGCCGACGAGGAAGTCGCCGATGGAATCGTAAGGCAGCGGACCGATCTCGGCCGGCATGTTCTTCGGATAGTGTTTCAGCCAAGGCTTTTCCGGCAATCCTGCCGCGAGTTCCGTGATCGCCTTGGGCAGCCGCCTGGCCGATCCCGAGGCCGTCTTTGCGGCCGCAGGCCTGGCGGTCCTTGCGGTTGCAGCCTTGGCGGCGGATTTGGGGTTCGTCTTTTTTGCAGCGGCAGCCGGTTTCACAGTGGTCTTCGGCTTGGAGCCGGCCTTTGCAGGTGACGGCGTTTTGGCTGGCGAAGCGGTCTTGGAAGATGAAGCCTTGGGCACGCCCGCATCGACGGGCGCGGCCTTGGCTCTTGCCTTCGCCGGGGGCGTTGTCTTTGCTGCTTTTGCCACCAAATCCCTCCCTGGTGTCCTGGTCTTGCTGCTGCGCCGCATCTCTTTCCGATTTCGGAAGCGTTCCTCCCGCTGCGGCCGATTGCGGATTCCACGAAATCCGGCCTGACGTCTATGTATTGCCTCTATCGGCGGCCGTGCAAGTCTTGCCCCAGCGGCAGCGGCGGAAAGATTTGCCGCCGAAATCCCATCCCTCGACGCCTCCTTCAGGCGCGACCCGACGAGTATCTGGGATGGCAGGCAGTAGCTCCTCGTTCCATTTCGGCAGAGGCTCAATCAATAAAAAAATGCGGTTGTTAACATTAGCGTGAGCGAAAAATTCTGCTCATTTTTTCTGCTACTTGAGGAAAATGCGGATTCTTTTCCTGCTTACCGTGGGGTACGCAAACGGGGTGTTCCAAAGCCCCAAAAACGGTGCTTATATGCGCGCTTCGCGAGCCTGATAGAGGGGCTTGGAAGAACATCAGGGAGTGCTCAATGAAAAAGACAATGACTTTTGCAGCCGCGTTGCTGGCTGCAAGCGTCCTCGGCGGGATGGCCAATGCAAAGACGCTTGTTTATTGCTCGGAAGCGTCGCCGGCCAATTTCGATCCGGGTACGACGACGGGCGGCAACGACTTCGACGCTTCGTCGCGCACGGTCTATTCGCGCCTGGTCGAGTTCAAGCATGGCGGCACCGAGATCGAGCCCGGCCTCGCCGACAAATGGGAAATCTCCGACGACGGCCTGGTGTATACTTTCCACCTGCACCCTGGCGTGAAGTTCCAGACCACCGACTATTTCAAGCCGACCCGCGACCTCAATGCCGATGACGTCGTCTTCTCGTTCGACCGTCAGTTCAACAAGCAGAATCCGTGGAACGGCGAGAAGTATCTGCCGAACCTGACCTGGGACTACTACACCGGCATGGACATGCCGAAATACGTCGCCAAGTGGGAAAAGGTCGACGACCTCACCGTCAAGCTGACGCTGACCGAGCCGAACGCGCCGATGCTGGCCAATCTCGGCATGGACTTCGCCTCGATCGTGTCGAAGGAATATGCCGACCAGCTCGAGAAGGAAGGCAAGATGGCCGACTTCTCGACCAAGCCGATCGGCACCGGGCCGTTCCAGTTCGTCGACTATCAGCTCGACTCGGTCATCCGCTATGCGGCGAACCCCGACTACTTCAAGGGCAAGGAGAAGATCGACGATCTGGTCTTCGCCATCACGCCTGACGCGACCGCCCGCATCCAGAAGGTGCTGGCCGGCGAATGCGATGTCGCTCCCTATCCCAACCCGGCGGACATCGCCACCATCAAGGCCAACAAGGACGTGACCCTGATGGATCAGGCCGGCCTTAACATCGGCTACATGAGCTACAACACGACGATCCCGCCGCTCGACAAGCCGGAGGTTCGTCACGCGCTCAACCAGGCGATCGACCGGGAAGCGCTGATCAAGTCGCTGTTCCAGGACGCTGGCGCGACGCCGGCGCAGAACCTGATCCCGCCGACCATGTGGTCGTGGAACAAGGATGTGAAGTTCGATTCCTATGACCCGGAAGCGGCCAAGAAGGTGCTGGCCGACGCCGGCCTGAAGGAAATCCAGCTCTGGGCTTCCGACCGCGTTCGTCCTTACAACCCGAACTTCCAGCGCGCGGCTGAGCTGATCCAGGCCGACTGGGCCAAGGTCGGCGTCAAGGCCGAGATCGTCAACTACGAGTGGACCAAGTATCGCGAGGAAGGCAAGAAGAAGGAGCGTCCCGGCGCCTTCCAGATCGGCTGGACCGGCGACAATGGCGATCCGGACAATTTCTTCGCCACCCTCTTCGCGTGCTCGGCCATCGGCGTCTCGAACTATTCCAGCTGGTGCGACAAGGACTTCGAGGACCTGATCCAGAAGGCCAAGAAGACCAGCGACCAGGGCGAGCGCACCAAGCTCTATGAGCAGGCCCAGGAAATCTTCGCCAAGCAGGCGCCGGCCTTCCTGCTGGCTCACAGCCAGGTCTATGCCGTTGTCCGCAACAACGTCAGCGGCTTCAAGATGGACCCGCTCGGCATTCATCGCTTCGACGGCGTTGACAAGGCCGAGTAATATTTGCGAACGGGGCGGCGCGAATTGTCGCCGCCCCATTCCATTTCACGATGCTCAGATATCTCCTCAACAAAATCGCACTTCTGATCCCGACGCTCGTCGGCATCACCATCTGCGCCTTCGCCTTTGTCCGGCTGCTGCCCGGCGATCCGATCCTGGCCATGGCCGGCGAGCACGGCGTCACCCCCGCCCGCTACGAAGAGCTCAAGGAACAGTTCGGCTACAATCTGCCGGTCTGGGAGCAGTATGCGCGCTATGTCGGCGAGGTCGCAACCGGCGATTTCGGCGTCTCGATTTCCTCCAAGCGCCCGGTGCTCCAAGAGTTCAAGACGCTCTTCCCGGCGACGCTGGAATTGTCCTTCTTCGCCATGATCTTCGCCATGGCGATCGGCATCCCGGCCGGCATATTCGCGGCCGTCAAACGCGGCTCATGGTTCGATCAGTCGTTGATGGGCACCGCGCTGGTCGGCTATTCCATGCCGATCTTCTGGTGGGGCCTGCTGCTCATCATCTTCTTTTCCGGCTATCTCGGCTGGACGCCGGTGTCGGGCCGCATGGGCCTGCAGTTCTTCCTGAAGCCGATCACCGGTTTCATGACCATCGACAGCATTCTCTACGGCAAATGGGACGCGCTGCGCTCGGCGCTCAGCCATCTCATCCTGCCGGCGATCGTGCTCGGCACGATTCCGCTGGCGGTGATCGCGCGCCAGACCCGTTCGGCCATGCTCGAGGTGCTCGGTGAAGACTATGTCCGCACCGCCCGCGCCAAGGGCCTTTCCGCCGCCCGCGTCATCGGTGCGCACGCACTTCGCAACGCCCTGATCCCGGTCGTCACCACGATCGGCCTGCAGGTCGGCACGCTGCTTGCCGGCGCCATCCTCACCGAAACCATCTTCGCCTGGCCGGGCATCGGCAAGTGGATGGTCGATTCCATCTTCAAGCGCGACTATGTCGTCGTGCAGTCAGGTCTGCTTTTGATCGCACTCATCGTCATGGCCGTTAACCTCATCGTCGACGTGCTTTATGCCGTCATCAACCCGCGCATCAGGGCGGCGTGATGAGCCAGTCGACCGAAATCGCCCCGATGGCCGCCGGCAGCCCGGACCGGCTGACCGGCTTCAAGACCTTCTGGCACTATTTCTCGGTGAACCGCGGCGCCGTCATCGGCCTGGTCGTCTTCATCCTGCTGGTGCTGGCGGCGCTCTTTGCGCCGTTGCTCGCGCCCTATGCGCCCGACGTGCAGGACAAGACCGCCTTCCTCAGGCCGCCGGCCTGGCAGGCGGGCGGCAGCTCGCAATATATCCTCGGGACCGATCCGGTCGGCCGCGACATCCTCTCGCGCCTGCTCTATGGCGCGCGTTTCTCGCTGCTCATCGGCGCCGTCGTCGTCACGCTGGCCCTCGTTGGCGGCATCACGCTCGGCTTGCTGGCAGGCTATTTCCGCGGCTGGGTCGACGTCGCGATCATGCGCGTCATGGACCTGATCCTGGCCTTCCCGTCGCTGCTTCTGGCGCTGGTGCTGGTCACCATTCTCGGGCCCGGCCTGTTCAATGCGATGCTGGCGATCTCGCTCGTCCTGCAGCCGCATTTCGCCCGCCTGGTGCGCGCTGCCGTGATGGCCGAGAAGAGCCGCGAATATGTCGTAGCTGCCAAGGTCGCCGGCGCCGGGCACCTGAGGCTGATGCTCAGGACCATCCTGCCGAACTGCCTGGCGCCTCTGATCGTCCAGGGCACGCTGTCCTTCTCGAACGCCATCCTCGAAGCCGCAGCGCTTGGCTTCCTTGGTCTCGGCGCGCAGCCGCCGACGCCTGAATGGGGCACCATGCTGGCCTCGGCGCGCGAATTCATCCTGCGCGCCTGGTGGGTGGTGACTTTCCCCGGCCTTGCCATACTTATCACGGTGCTCGCCATCAACCTGATCGGCGACGGCCTGCGCGACGCGCTCGATCCGAAGCTCAGGAGGTCGTGATGGCATTGCTCGACATCCAGAACCTCGTCGTCGAGTTCCAGACCGCCTCCGGCCCGTTCCGCGCCGTCGACGGCGTCTCGCTCCGTGTCGACGAGCGCGAGGTGCTCGCCATCGTCGGCGAATCCGGCTCCGGCAAGTCGGTGTCGATGCTGGCGGTTATGGGCTTGCTGCCCTGGACGGCCACTGTCACCGCCGACCGCATGACGTTTGGCGGCCGCGATCTCCTCAAGATGGGTCCGGCCGAGCGCCGCAAGATCATCGGCAAGGACATTGCCATGATCTTCCAGGAGCCGATCGCCAGTCTCAACCCTTGCTTCACCGTCGGCTTTCAGATCGAGGAAGTGCTGCGCTTCCATCTTGGCATGGATCGCGCACAGCGCCGGGCGCGCGCCATCGAGTTGTTGAAGCAGGTCGGCATTCCGGAGCCGGCCGAGCGGCTCAACTCCTTCCCGCATCAGATGTCGGGCGGTCAATGCCAGCGCGTCATGATCGCGATGGCCATTGCCTGCAATCCGAAGCTGCTGATCGCCGACGAGCCGACCACCGCGCTCGACGTCACCATCCAGAAGCAAATTCTCGACCTGCTTGTGTCGCTGCAGGCCAAATACGGCATGGGCCTGATCATGATCACCCACAACATGGGCGTGGTCGCCGAGACCGCCGACCGCGTCATCGTCCAGTACAAGGGCCGCAAGATGGAAGAGGCCGACGTGCTGTCGCTGTTTGAGAACCCCAAGAGCAACTACACGCGCGCGCTGCTGTCTGCGCTGCCGGAGAACGCCGTCGGCGACCGGTTGCCGACCGTCTCCGACATGCTGTTCGAGCCGGCGCCCCCAGAAGCCAGTGCATGACCGGAGCCGGCGCATGACCAAGGTTGTCGAAGGCAAGAACATCAAGCGCGACTACCATGTCGGCGGCGGCCTGTTCCGCCCCGCGCGCACGGTGCATGCGGTGAAGGGCGTCTCCTTCAGCGTCGATAAGGGCAAGACGCTCGCCATCGTCGGCGAAAGCGGCTGCGGCAAGTCCACGCTCGCCCGCATCATCACGCTGATCGATCCTGCGACCGCCGGCGATTTGTTCATCGACGGCAACAAGGTCGACATCGCCAAGGACGGATTGACCAAGGAAATGCGTCGCAAGGTGCAGATCGTCTTCCAGAATCCCTACGGGTCGCTCAACCCGCGTCAAAAGATCGGCGACGTGCTCGGCGAGCCGCTGCTGATCAATACCGATAAGCCGGCCGAGGAACGCCGCGACCTGGCGATGAAGATGCTGAAGAAGGTCGGTCTCGGCCCCGAGCACTACAACCGCTATCCGCATATGTTCTCCGGCGGTCAGCGCCAGCGTATCGCCATTGCCCGCGCACTGATGCTGAACCCGAGCCTGCTGGTGCTGGACGAGCCGGTCTCGGCGCTCGATCTTTCGGTGCAGGCGCAGGTGCTCAACCTGCTCGCCGACCTGCAGGACGAGTTCAAGCTGACCTATGTCTTCATCAGTCACGATCTGTCGGTGGTGCGTTATATCGCCGACGACGTGATGGTGATGTATTTCGGCGAGGCGGTCGAATACGGCTCGCGCGACGAGGTCTTCTCGGACCCCAAGCACAGCTACACCAAGACGCTTTTCGCCGCGACGCCGCGCGCCGACGTGGCAAGCATCAAGGCGAGGCTGGCGAAGAAGGCGGCGTAGGCTCGAACCAGACGTCCGGGCGTCACGACAGCTTCGCAATGATTGCCCGCAGCGCTTCGCCGAAACGGTGCACTTCCTCGACCGTGTTGTAGTGCACCAGCGAGGCGCGGATCGCGCCGCTGTCCATCGACAGGTGGAGCCGCTTCATCAGCCGCGGCGCGTACATATGACCGTCGCGGATGCCGATCTGCAAGGCCGCCATCTCCTCGACGATCCTCTGCGGCGACAGTGTGCCGATGTTGAAGCAGAAGGTCGGCACGCGCTCATGGATGCGCGCCTCGTCGGCGACGCCGTAAATTGTCGCGCCGCAGGCCTTCAGCACCTTCATCATCTCGCGCGCCAGCGTCAGCTCGTAGTCGCGAATGGCGTTCATGCCGGCGACGATGTTGTCGCGGCGCGAGCGGTTGTTCTCGGCCAAGAAATTGCGGCCGATCGACTCCAGGTAGCGCACCGCTGCGTCCATGCCGGAGACATTCTCGTAGATGAAGGTGCCGGCCTCGACCTTGTAGGGCGGCTCATCCGGGATGAAGTCCTCGCGAAAGGTCGGCAGCCGCTTCAGCGTTTCGAAGCGGCCCCAGAGAAAACCCATATGCGGCGAGAAATTCTTGTAGCCTGAGCAGACGAGATAGTCGCAGTCCCAGGCCTGCACGTCGATCAGCCCGTGCGGCCCGTAATGCACGCAGTCGAGGAACACTTCCGCGCCTGCCGCATGCGCGATCTTGGCGACCGAAGCGACATCGACAATCGAGCCGATCGAGTGCGCGGTTACCGTGCAGGCGACGAGCCGGGTGCGGTCCGACATTAGCGGCTTGAGGTCGTCGACATGCAGATTGCCGTCCTCGCGCATGCGCCACCATTTGAACCTGGCGCCGGCCTGCTCCAGCGCCAGCCATGTCGCGATGTTGGCGTCATGATCCATGTCGGTGACGACGATCTCGTCGCGTTCCGCAAGCATCTGGCCGATGCCGAGGCTGACCAGGCGGATGAACGAGGTGGCGTTCATGCCGAAGCAGATTTCGGACGGGCTGTAGGCGTTGATCAAAACCGCCACGCTTTCACGCGCTTCGGCGACGGACTGGTCGACGGTGACGCTGCGGCCGTAGCGGCCGCCGCGCTGCACGTTGTGCTCCACCAGATGGCTGGTCACCGCGTCGAGCACGCTTTGCGGGATCTGCGCACCGGCGGCGTTGTCCATGAAGATGAAGTCGCCGGCCTGCCGGAGCGCAGGGAACATGGCGCGGATCTTCTCGACCGGGAACGAAGCGGCGCTCTCCTGCGCTTTCGAAACGTGGTGCTGGTTCACGGGAGTCTCCTTCAGCTAATCGAGGTCATTCCAAGGGATCAGCGCGCGGACCGGGCTTTACCACGCTCTTCGAGGTAGCCGACCAACCGCACCAGCGGCCACAGGAAGGCGAGATAGATGATCGCCGCGCCGATCAGCGGCGTCGGATTGGCCATCAGCGCCTGCGCGTCGGTCGCCTGCTTCAAGAGGTCCGGCATCGCCACCACCGAGGCGAGCGCGGTGTCCTTGAACACCGAGACGCAGTTGCTGGTGAGCGGCGGAATGACGACACGGATCGCTTGCGGCAGGATCACCTTGCGCATGGCGACCCAAAAGGGCAGGCCGAGCGCCGAGGCCGCCTCGAACTGGCCCTTCGGAATGTTCTCGATGCCGGCGCGGCAGACTTCCGCCGTGAAGGCCGCCAACACCAGCGACAGCGCAAGTGCTGCCGAGACGAAGGACGACAGGCGGATGCCGATGAAGGGCAGGGCGTAGTAGATCAGGATCAGCACCACCAGGATCGGAAGCGCGCGGAACATGTCGATATAGAGCGTCGCCAGCCGCCTGAGCGGCTTCGGCGCGTAGAGCCGCACCAGGCAGATCGCCAGCCCGCCGATCGTGCCGAAGATGATCGCCGCGCAGCCGAGCAGAATGGTGTTGCCAAGACCGCGGATCAGGATCGGAAACGATCGGACCAGGATGCCCCAGTTGAAGAAGGTGTCGATCAGTTCCATCGGCGCTCACCGTGAGACAAGGTTCGCCGTGTTTGGCGAGACCCAAATGGTCGAAGCGAGAGCGCCAACTCTTGCTGCCGCTCCCGTCTAAATTTCTGATCAGCCGGCTTATTGCGGGATCGGGCCAGGCGTCACCGTGCTGGTGCCGGCTTCCGGATCGACGCCGAACCACTTTTTGTGGATCGCGGCCATGGTGCCATCCTTCTTCATTTCGCTGATGGCGTCGTTGACCTTTTCAAGCAGCGGATGGCCCTTCTTGGTCATCATGGCGAAGCGCTCGCCGGTCGGGATGCGCACCAGGATCTTTAGCGCTGGCATCTGCTTGATGGCGAACAGGAAGCCGGCGAGCTCGCCCGCGCCGCCGTCGATGCGGCCGTTCTGCACGTCGAGCAGAAGGTCCTGCTGGGCGTTGTAGCTCTTGGTTTCTGCAACGCCGAGCTTGGCGGCGTTCTCCTTCATGTAGGCTTCGCCTGTCGAGCCGGCGATGACCCCGATGGTCTTGCCCTTCAGATCGTCGAGCGATTTGATGGCGGAATCCGCCTTGCCGACGATGGTACCGTCGCTGTCGTAATAGGCTTGCGTGAAGCCCTGGTTCTGCAGCCGCTCCTTGGTGACCGAGATCGAGGACACGGCAAAGTCGATGCGGCCCGAAGCGGTCGCTGCGAACAGCGCCTGGAAGCCGAGATCCTGGAACTCGACCTCTGCGCCGATGCGCTTGGCGACATCATTGGCGACGTCGATCTCAAACCCCTCGAAGGCGCCCGAATCGGTCTTGTATTCCCATGGCGGGTTGGCCGGATAGGCGCCCACCATGATCTTGTCGGCGAAGGCGGGCGCCGCAAAGGCGAGGCCGGCAGCGACGGCCATCCCAATCAGTCCTAGACGTTTCAACATCTTGCTTCCCTCTGGTTCGGTTCCTGATCCGCCCCTTTCCGGCGCCAAACTCCCGGGCGCCGCAGGCGAGGCGGTACCTGAATTCACGACGCGCGGCGTCGCCGCGACCCGATATGCTCCGTGAGCTGCGCGATCAGCGCATCGACCGCCGTCTCTGTGGTGACCATGCCGGGAGACAGCCGCAGCGTCGTGCCGCGCGCATCGCAGTAAAGCCGCTCGTCGCGAAGCGCAGCTATGATCTTCGCCGGCTCGGTACCTTGCGGCAGGCCGAGCATCACGCTGCCGCCACGTTCACTGGCATCGATCGGCGAGCGGACCTCCCAGCCATTTTCCAATGCGGCACCGATGATACGCTCGACGAGCCCGGCATTCTGCGCGCGAATGACGTCGATTCCGGTCTGTTCCACCCACTCCAGCCCGGGCAGCGAGGCGACGCTTGCCAGGATAGCCGGCGTGCCATGATCGAAGCGGCGCGCATCGTCGGCGTAAGTGAAAGCGTCGAGGTCCCAGGAGAACGGGTTCGGCTGGCTGAACCAGCCCCGCAACTCCGGCCGGCAGGACGCCAAAAGGTCAGGCGCGACCTGCAAGATGCCGGCGCCGGAGGATCCGCACAGCCATTTTAGCGAGGTCGAGACGACGAAATCGACCGGCGTTGCCGCAACCGAAAACGGCGCCACGCCGATGCCCTGTGTGACGTCGACGCCGACTATGCTGCCCATGGCGCGGCCATGCGCGGCGAGGCGGCCGATATCGCAGCGGTGCGAGGCCGTCGAGGTGACGAAGGTGATGAGCGCGAGCCCGACATCCGCCTGCCAGCGGTCGATGAAATCCTGGTCGCGAACCCAGGTCTCGCCAGGCCGCAATGGGACGGTGTCGAGGGTGAAGCCGAAACGCTCTCCCAACCCCGCGAGCAGGAAATGCAGGCTAGGAAAACAGTCGGCGGCGACCAGCAGCCGCTTTCCCGGCAGCCGCCCCGTCGGCAAGCCACCGATCAGGCTATAGAGCGCTGCGGTGACATTCTCGGCCGTGGTCAGCGTGCCTTGCGGCGCCTCGATCAGCCGCCTCCAGGCATCGATGAAGCGTTGCCGCGCCGCAAGCGCGGCAGGCCACTGACCGTCGTCTTCCGCCGACCAGATGTTGGAGAAATTCGTCAGCGAGACGGCCATTCGCTCGGCCTTGCCGGGGAAGGTGCCGATCGAATGACAGAGAAAATAGCCGGACATTCGCTGTCTCGCTCCCTGTGATCATGTGATCACAAATACGGACAGGGATCAATGCGCCGCGGCTGAAGAAATGCGGGTCAGCGCCTCAAAATCCGGCTGTTCTCTTGGTCCAGGAGCTTGGCCCAGGCGGCTTCGAAGCCACTCTGCGGCGGCCGCCTATCAAGGCGCCCTTCCGAAAGCGCCAAAATCGACCGGTCTGGGCTCCGGCACGTCAGGACAGATCGCCCGCAAAGTCGCTTGTGTCGCCGTGATATCGGCCACCACCTCGTCGCGCGCGCGGGTGAAATCCTTGTCCTTGATGGCCGCTATGATCGCGGCGTGCCGGCCCGAAGGCTCCATGGTGCCGGCGCGCATCAGCGGCGCGACATAGTTGGACAACAGCCGCATGTACGGACCGAAGCGCAGCCACAGCGTCTCGATCAGCTGAAACAGCACGTCGGAACCGGAGGCGCGGTAGATGGTGAAGTGGAACTGCTGGTTCTTGGCGATCAGCTCGTAGATGCTGCCGTCGCGGCCGATCGCCTGCTGGTCGTCAGTAACCCTTTGCAGCAAGCCGATCTCGGCTGCGGTCAGGCGCGGCGCGCCAAGCTCGGCGGCCAGCCCCTCGACGGCGAGCCGGGCCCGGCAGAGGTCGTCGAGCCGCGCCCGCGTCACCACCGGCACGCAGGCTGAGCCGTTCTGCGAGATTTCCAGCGCGTTCTCTGCCGCCAGCCGCCGCAACGCCTCGCGCACCGGCATGTTTGAGGTGCCGAAAGCCTCCGCCAGCGAGGCGATGGTCAGCACCTGCCCGGGATCGAAGCTGCCGACCATCAGGGCATGGCGAAGCTGCTGGTAGACGCCATCCTGGACGGTGATGCGTCCCGATACTGGTTCGAAGCCCAGAGCCACGCTTTTGCTTTCCTTGGGTGCCGGCAAAGTTCATCGTGCGAATATCCGCCGACGCAGGTATGATCATCTGATCACAGATTGTGGCGGCAGCCAAGCGGCCGTTGCCGTACTGTCACGGCAATGCTGACGGACGGAAGGCAGATACGATCCCTCGAGCGTCAGCGCCGAGTTGGCGTAGCCGCCGTCGCGGCTTCAGGCCATTGCGAAATAGAAGCCAGTAGCGCCTCCGGCTCACTCCGGAATAATTGCGATTGCCTGTATCTCCACCTTCGCCCGGTCCTCGACCAGCGCCACCACCTGCATGGCGGCCATCGCCGGAAAATGCCGGCCGATGACGGCGCGGTAGGCTTCGCCGATCCCTTTGAGGTTGGCGAGGTATTCGGCCTTGTCGGTAAAATACCAGGTCATCGAGGTGATGTGTTGCGGCTCCCCGCCGGCCTCGGCGAGAACGGCGACGACATTGGTGAGGGTCTGGCGCACCTGATCGACGAAATCGTCGGTCTCGAACCGGCACTCGGCATTCCAGCCGACCTGGCCGCCGATGAAGACCAGCCGGCCACGCGCGGCAACGCCGTTGGCATAGCCGATCGGTTTGGCCCAGCCTTCCGGCTGCAGGATCGTGTGCATGTCTAGCCTCCCTTAAGTGAAATGCGGTCCGCAAGCATGATCTCACGCCGCTCCCATCACTTGCCTGGCGATCACCACTTTCTGCACGTCGGAAGCGCCCTCATAGATGCGCAGCGCGCGTATCTCGCGATAGAGGCTCTCGACGATGTGGCCCTTGCGCACGCCGTCGCCGCCATGCAGTTGCACCGCCTTGTCGATCACTTCCTGCGCCTTGTCCGTGGCGAACAGCTTGGCCATTGCCGCCTCGCGAGTGACGCGGGCGGCGCCCATATCCTTGCTCCAGGCGGCGCGATAGACGAGCAGGGCGGCGGCGTCGACATCCAGCGCCATGTCGGCGATGTGGCCCTGCACCATCTGCAGTTCGGCCATCGGCGCGCCGAACAGTTTTCGCTCGGACACCCTTTTGATGCTTTCGTCCAACGCTCTTCGAGCAAAGCCGAGCGCCGCGGCGCCCACCGTCGAGCGGAAGACGTCGAGCACCGACATGGCGATCCGAAAACCGTCGCCGGGCTTGCCGATCAGGGCGGAAGCCGGAACGCGCACATTGTCGAATGAGAGCCGCGCGAGTGGATGCGGGGCGATAACTTCCAATCGTTCGGCGATGCCAAGGCCTTTGGTGTCCGCAGGCACGATCAAAGCGGAAATTCCCTTGGCGCCGGGCGCCTCGCCGGTGCGGGCGAAGACGACATAGACGTCGGCAATGCCGCCATTGGAGATCCAGGTCTTCTCGCCCGAAAGCACATAGAAGTCGCCGTCGCGGGCAGCCGCCATCTCCATGTTGGCGACATCCGATCCCGACCGCGGCTCCGACAGCGCAAAGGCTGCGATCGCCTGGCCCGCCCGCGTCTTTTCCAGCCAGCGCTGCTGCTCCGGTGTGCCGAACAGCGAGATCGCGCCGGTGCCAAGGCCCTGCATGGCGAAGGCGAAGTCGGCGAGCCCGTCATGGCGGGCGAGTGTCTCGCGGGTGATGCAGAGCGTGCGCACGTCGAGCGGCTCCGGCTTGTCGGGATCGAGCGCCGTCGGCTTCAGCCAGCCGTCGCGGCCGAGCATGGAGACGAGGTTGCGGCAGGCCGCGTCAACATCGTGGTGATCAACGGGCAGTTTCTTGGCGGACCAGGCGTCGAGTTGCTCGGCGAGCTGGCGGTGGCGGTCTTCGAAGAAGGGCCAATGGAGGAAGGAGCGGTCAAGCATTTGTGCCTCCGCACTTCTGCGAGGTTTGCACTTTACGGCGCGCCCCTCTGTCCTGCCGGACATCTCCCCCACAAGGGGGGAGATTGGCAGTTTTGGCGCTCCGCTCATTCTTGCGACCTTGGCGATTGGCGAAGGCAGAGACGACAGCTGATCTCCCCCCTAGTGGGGGAGATGTCCGGCACAGAGGGGGGCGCTGTCCTGCCAACGTATCCAGCATCGCGCTCATCTCAATTCCCCTCGAACACCGGCTTTTCCTTGGCCACGAACGCCTTGTAGGCTCGCTCGAAATCGCCGGTCTGCATGCAGATCGCCTGTGCCTGCGCTTCCGCCTCGATCGCCTGGTCGAGACCCATCGACCATTCCTGGTTCAACTGCGTCTTGGTGATGCCGTGCCCGAAGGTCGGGCCGGAGACGATGCGAGCTGCCATCTCGAGCGCGTCGGCCTCGAGCCCCGCCGCATCGACCAGCCGATTGTAGAACCCCCAACGCTCGCCTTCGGCCGCGCTCATGGTGCGGCCGGTGTAAAGCAGTTCGGCGGCGCGGCCCTGGCCGATGATGCGGGGCAAGATCGCGCAGGCGCCCATGTCGCACCCGGCAAGGCCGACGCGGGTGAACAGGAACGCGGTCTTTGCTTCCGGCGTCGCGATGCGGATGTCGGAGGCCATGGCGATGATCGCGCCGGCGCCGACGGCGACGCCATCGACCGCCGCGATGATCGGCTTGCCGCAATTCAGCATCGCCTTGACGAAGTCGCCGGTCATTCGCGTGAAGGAGAGCAGCGCCTTCATGTCCATCTTGACCAAGGGTCCGATGATGTCGTGGACATCGCCGCCCGAGCAGAAATTGCCGCCATTGGGCAGGAACGCCACGGCATCGACATCATCGGCGTAGGCGAGATCGCGAAAAGTGTCGCGCAGCTCCGCATAACTGTCGAAGGTCAGCGGGTTCTTGCGCTCCGGCCGGTCGAGCCGGAGCTTCGCGACCCTGCCTTCCACCTCCCAGAGGAAGTGCTTCGGCTTGAGCTTGGCCATGGCGCTCATTCGCGTCCCTCCCAATTGCTGCGGAACGATTTCAGCATGCCGGTCAGCCGGCGCGCTTCGTCCTCGCTGACAGTGCCGAGCAGCTCGCCGACCCAGTTCTCATGCGCCGCGGCGATTGCCGCGAAAGACTTCGAACCTTCTTCGGTCAGCCGCACCATCGAGGTGCGGCGGTCGCCGTTGCGGCGCGCGCGCGTCACCAGCCCTTCGGAGACCAGCCTGTCGACGATGCCGGTGATATTGCCGTTCGACACCAGCAGGAATCGCGACAGGTCGCTCATCAGCATGCCCTCCGGCGAGCGGTAGAGCGCCGCCATCACGTCGAAGCGCGGCAGCGTGGTGTCGAACTCCTTCTTCAGCCGCTCGCGCAGCTCGGCCTCGATCGTGCGCGAAGCACGCAGCAGGCGGATCCACAGCCGCAACCTGTCCTTGCCCGGCCCGGTAGACGTCGGTCCCGCTACCATGTCTCGCCTCCCGAGACCGAGATCGCCTGTCCGGTGATCGACCGCGCCGCATCGCTGCAGAGCCAGAGCACCGTCGCGGCGACCTCTTCCGGCTGGATGAAACGTGCCTGCGGGTTCGCAGCCGAAAGGCTCGCGCGTGCCTCATCGGCGGAACGGCCGGTCTTCTCGATGATGCGCTGAATGGAGGCCTCCAGCATGTCGGTTTCGACGAAGCCCGGGCAGATGGCGTTGACGGTGATGCCGGACTTGGCGGTCTCGGCTGCGAGCGCCCGCATCAGCCCGACGACGCCATGCTTGGCCGCTACGTAGGGCGCGACATACGCGTAGCCCTTCAGTCCGGCGGTCGAGGCAATGAAAACGATACGGCCTGTGTTTCGCGCCAGCATGCCGCCAAGCGCTGGCTTCACGGTCAGGAAAGCGCCGGTGAGGTTGACGTCAAGCGTGCGCCGCCAGTCGGCGAGCGAGGTCTTGTAAGCCGGCGCACTGGCAGCCATCCCGGCATTGGCGACGACGATCTCGAAGGGACCGCGCGCCGCTTCGGCCTTCTCGTACAGCGCCGTCATGTCGGCTTCGTCGGTGACATCGGCGCCGATGCCGAAGATGCGGTCGTTTGCCTTCGCGACTTCATTCAGCGCGGCCTTGCGGCGGCCGCAGATGGTGACGGCGACGCCGGCTTCCGCCAGCGACAGTGCGATTGCACGGCCGACGCCGGAGCCGCCGCCGGTGACCAGGGCATGCTTGCCGGCGATCATGCGCCAGTCCTCCAGGCAAGGCGCTGCCACTCACCCTTACCCTCTCCCCGTGAAGGACGGGGAGAGGGGGCCGCCAGCGTTTGAGCTTGTGCCTTCTCCCCGTCCTTCACGGGGAGAAGGTGCCGGCAGGCGGATGAGGGGCAGCGCCGACGTGAAAACATAAATGCGCTCATACCTTCAGCCCTGCCGCCGCTTCGCGTTCGGCCAGCCGGTAGATCTGGTCGCGTCCGCGCAGATAAGGATCCGGCCATTTGACGCCGCGATCGCCGAGGGCGACCGCCGCATGCAGCGTCCAATAGGGATCGCTGAGATGCGGCCTAGCCAGCGCCACCAGATCGGCGCGTCCGGCCATCAGGATCGAGTTGGCGTGGTCCGGCTCGTAGATGTTGCCGACCGCCATCGTCGCCATGCCGACCTCGTTGCGGATGCGGTCGGAGAACGGCGTCTGGAACATGCGGCCATAGACCGGCTTGGCGGCGATCGTGGTCTGACCGGCCGAGACGTCGCAGAGATCGACGCCGGTTTGATGCAGAAGCTTGGCGATCTCGACCGCATCGGCCGGCGTGACGCCTTCGATGCCCACCCAGTCATTGGCCGAGATGCGCACCGAGATAGGCTTTTCGGCCGGCCACACGGCGCGCACCGCGTGGAAGATCTCCAGCGGATAGCGCATGCGGTTCTCCAGCGAGCCGCCATAGTCGTCGGTGCGCCTGTTGGTCAGCGGCGTGATGAAGGCGGAGAGCAGATAGCCATGCGCGGCGTGGATCTCCAGCATGTCGAAGCCGCAGCGCTCGGCCATCTCCGCCGAGGCGACGAACTGGTCGCGCACAACGTCCATGTCGGCGCGGTTCATCGCCTTCGGCACCTGATTCTGTGGCGACCACGGCACGGCTGAAGGCGCCATCACCGGCCAGTTGCCGGAGGGCAGCGGCTCGTCCGTTCCTTCCCAGCCGAGGCGGGTCGAGCCCTTCGGGCCTGAATGGCCGATCTGGGCGCAGATCTTGGCTTCGGTCTCGATGTGGACGAAATCGACCAGCCGCTTCCAGGCGACCTCATGCTCGGGCTTGTAGAAGCCGGTGCAGCCAGGGGTGATGCGTCCCTCCGGGCTGACGCAGGTCATCTCGATATAGACGAGCCCGGCCCCGCCCTTGGCGCGCTCGGCATAGTGGGCGAAATGCCAGTCGGTCGGGCAGCCGTCGACCGCCTTGTACTGGGCCATCGGCGAGACGACGATGCGGTTCGTGAGCGCCATCTCGCGCAGTCTGAATGGCGCGAACATCGGCGCGCGGCGCAGCATGTTGCCGCCGGCGCCGGCCTTGCGCTGGAACCATTCCTCCGCGCCCGCCAGCCATTCGGCATCGCGCAGACGAAGGTTCTCGTGGCTGATGCGCTGCGAGCGGGTGAGCAGCGAATAGTTGAATTGAACTGGATCCAACCCGAGATAACGTTCGACTTCCTCGAACCATTCGAGCGAGTTGCGCGCCGCCGATTGCAGTTTCAGCACCTCGGTGCGGCGAGCATCTTCGTATTTGCGGAAGGCCGCTTCGAGGTCGGACTCGGACTCGACATAGTCGGCGAGCGCGACGGCGCTCTCCAGGGCCAGCTTCGTGCCGGATCCGATCGAGAAATGCGCCGATGCCGCCGCGTCGCCCATCAGCGCCAGATTCTTGTAAGACCAGCGCTCGCAAAGCACGCGCGGGAAGTTGATCCAGGCCGAACCTCTGATGTGATTGGCATTGGTCATCAGCGAATGGCCGCCGAGATGCTTTTCGAAAATGCGCTCGCAGACAGCGATCGATTCCTGCTGCGTCATCGCGCCGAAACCGAAGGAAGCCCAGGTCTGTTCGCTGCATTCGACGATGAAGGTCGCGGTCTCGCTGTCGAACTGGTAGGCATGCGCCCACACCCAGCCATGCTGCGTCCTTTCGAAGATGAAGGTGAACGCGTCGTCGAATTTCTGCGTGGTGCCGAGCCACACGAACTTGCATTTGCGCGTGTCGATGTCGGGCTTGAAAACGTTGGCGAAGGTGGCGCGCGACTTCGAGTTCAATCCGTCGGCCGCAACGACAAGGTCGTGCGTTTCCATGAACGGCCTGGGATCGGAAATCTCGGTCTCGAACATCATCTTGATGCCGAGCTCGCGCGCTCTGCGCTGGAGCAGAATTAAAAGCCGCTTGCGGCCGATGCCGCAGAAGCCGTGGCCGGTCGACACCGTGCGCACGCCGTCATGAATGACGGCGATGTCGTCCCAGTAGGCAAAATGCTTCCTGATCCAGACCGCGCTGACAGGGTCGTTCCTGGTCAGGTTCTCCAGCGTTTCGGCCGACAGCACCACACCCCAGCCGAACGTATCGTCGGGGCGGTTGCGCTCGTAGACCGTCACGTCATGCGCGGCGTCGCGCAGCTTCAGCGAGATGGCAAAATAGAGGCCGGCCGGTCCGCCGCCGAGAACCGCAACCTTCATGTCTTGCGATCTCCTCTAGAGCAATTCCAGGGAAAGTGCGTAGCGGTTTCCCGTCCGGAATTGCGTCAAACGCTCAATGGGCATCAGGGACCGCCGAGGGGCCGGCGGTTCCAACATCAGTATCGCGCCTGCCGGCAATTATTTCAATCTTAAAGTTTCATAATTGAACAATTGCGGCGCGATCAGCTCACTTGGCTGGATCTTTGGGACTCCACAGCACCGTCTCGGCGCCTTTCTCGTAAGCCATGCCGTCGGGATAGCTGATCGCTTCCAGCTGCAGTCCCCAGGGCGCCTGGAAATAGAGGATGGTTTGACCGGCGGCCGGTCCTTCTTTGACCGGCAGAGGGCCCATCCTGGTCTTCACGCCCTTGGCGTCGAGATAGGCCTTCGCGGCGGCGACATCGTCGACATAGAAGGCAATATGGAAGCCGCCGATGTCGCTGTTCTTCGGCGTCAGGTCCTTCTGGTCGGGCGCGGTGTATTTGAACAATTCGATGTTCGATCCATAGCCGCAGCGCACCAGGGTGATTTCCTCGATTACCGCTTTTGGATCGACGCCGAGCAGGTCCTGCATGAAGGTGCCCTTGTCGTCGGCGAACGGCCCGAAGGACATCGCCTTCTTGCAACCGACCACATTGGTGAAGAAGTCGACGGCCTGCTTCATGTCGGGCACGGTGACGCCGGTATGGTCGTGGCCGCGCATGCCGGGGATCGAGTCGGCCGAAGCCGTTCCCATTGAGCCGAACAGGATTGCGCCGAGCATTGCGCCGCTTGTTGCGTATTTCATGTCAACCTCCATTGGCGGGCTGACTTTGCTCCCATGCACATCCGAGGCCCGCTGTTCGGTGTGCGGACAAGGTTTGCCTTTCTCATGCCGGTGCCTTTGCAGGCGGCTGCAGCCAGTCCGCATCGATCTCAGGCAGCGGGATGGCAGCGAGCAGGTCGCGCGTGTAAGTCTCCTTCGGATTGTCGAAGAGCGCGTCGGTTGCGCTGGCTTCGACGATCCCTCCCTCGCGCATGACGATGACTTGCCGGCAGAGCCGCCGGATCACCGACAGATCATGGCTGATGAAGGCGACCGTCAGCCCCATCTCGGCCGCGAGCTTTTCCAGCAGCGTCAGGATCTGTGCCTGCGTCGAGACGTCGAGGCCGGAGACGATCTCGTCGGCCAAAACGAATTTCGGCGACAGCGCCAGCGCCCGTGCGATGCCGACGCGCTGGCGTTGCCCGCCGGACAGCTCGTGGCGGTAGCGGCCGGCAAAACTCTGCGGCAGGCCCACACGCTGCAGGGCTTCCGCCACGCGCTCCTTCAGCCGGTCGCCAAGCCCGTTCTGCCTCAAGGGTGCCGCGATGATGCTGAAGATGGTGTGCCGCGGGTTGAGCGACGACATCGGGTCCTGGAAGATCATCTGCAGGTCGCGACGCAGCGGTCTGAGCTCCGCTTCCGAAAGATGGCCGATGTCTCGCCCTTCGAAGCTGATCGAGCCGGCGCTCGGCTCGATCAGCCGCACCAGCGCGCGGCCGAGCGTCGACTTGCCGGAACCGGATTCGCCGACGATGCCGGTCACCGATCCCTTGGGCAGGTCGAAGTCCAGTCCTTTGAGGATCTCGGCCAGTGGCGCCCGGCCGATCAGCGGCTTGCGCGTCATGTCGGGCAGCGCCACCTTCAGTCCGCGGACGGAAAACAGCGGCTCAGCCATGGCTTGGCCTCCACGCCCTGTCGGCGCCCGCGACCTCGTCCGCGAGCCCAGCCAGCACGGTTTCGTTCACCGGCATCAGCGATGCGTAGGGATCGGTATAGCGCGGCGTCGCCGCGATCAGCGCCCGCGTGTAGGGGTGCTGCGGCGATGCGAACAGGTCGGGGGTCGCGGCTTCTTCGACCACCTTGCCGGCATAGAGCACCGACACTTTCTGGCTGATCTTGGCGACGACACCGAGATCGTGCGTGACGAACAGGAGCGCCGTGCCGTGGTTGCGCTGCAATTGCGCGATGAGGCGCAGGATCTGCTTCTGCACGGTCACGTCCAGCGCCGTCGTCGGCTCGTCGGCGACGATCAGCCTGGGCTCGGCGGCGAAGGCGGCCGCGATCAGCACGCGCTGGCGCATGCCGCCCGAGAGCTCGTGCGGATAGCATTTCAGAACACGTTCGGGCTCGCGGATCTGCACCTCTTGGAGCAACTGCCGGATACGCTCGTCTGCCTTCTCACCGCTCCAGCCGAGGATGCGCACCAGCCGGTCGGTCGTCTGCGGGCCGATGCGGCGCGACGGGTTGAGTGCGGTGAGCGGGTCCTGTGGGATCAGCGCGGTACGCGCGCCGATCAGCGTCCGCCGCGCCTTCGCATCGAGGCGGCCGAGACTCTCGCCCTCGATCAGCATCTCGCCTTCGACGATGCGCACGCTTTTCGGCAGCACGCCGAGCACCGCCTTGCCGATCATCGTCTTGCCGGCGCCGCTCTCGCCGACCAGCGCGCGGACTTCGCCCGGCTGCACGGTGAGCGATACCGAGCGCAGCACGCGCTGGCCGTTGGGCAGCACTGCGCTCAAGGAGCGGATTTCGAGGCATGGTTCCATATTGGCGCTCATCGCAGCACCGGATCGAAACGCGCCTTCAATCCTTCGCCGAACTGGCTGAAGGACAGCACGGTGAAGATCAATGTGATCAGCGGGAACACCAGCACCCACCAGGCCTGGTGGATCGACAGCCGGCCCTCGGCAATGATGCCGCCCCAGGTCGGATCGTCGGTCGAGATCGACAGATTGACGAAGGAGAGGATCGCCTCGACGATGACGGCGATGCCCATCTCAAGCGACAAGAGCGCCACCACCGACGGCAGCACATTGGGCAGGACTTCGCGCAGCATGATGCCGATGCGGCCATAGCCGGCGATGCGCGCGCTCTCGACATAGTCCATGCGCGCCTGACTCATCGCCTCGGCCCGGATCACGCGGCAGAAGCGCGTCCAGTCGATGACGGCGATGGCGATGATGACGGAGCTCAAGCCTGTGCCCAACACCGCGACTAAAAGGATCGCGAACAGCACCGGCGGGAAGGCCATCCAGACATCGACGATGCGCGAGATGACGCGGTCGGCCCAACCGCCGAAATAGCCGGCAATGAGCCCGAGCGCCGAGCCGATGAGGCAGGCGGACGCCGCCGCGGCGAAGGCGACGATGAAGGCGATGCGGCCGCCGAAGATCAGCCGTGACAGGAGATCCCGGCCCAGGCTGTCGGTGCCCAGCCAATAGCCGGGCTCGGCGCCGTCAAGCCAGAAGGGCGGCAGACGCTCGAGCATCAGGTCCTGTGCCAGCGGATCCTGCGGTGCGATCAGCGGCGCGAAGATGGCCGCAAGCAGCGCCAGCAGAAGCCAGCCGCCGGCCAGCCATAGCCGCGGGCTGAGGCCCCGATGCAAAATGCGCGCCTCATCCATGACGCAGCCTCGGATTGAGCAGCGCATACATCATGTCGACGCCAAGGTTGATCAGCACGAAGAGCAGCGCGAAGACCAGCACGATGCCCTGGATCAGCGGCAGGTCGCGGTTGATGACGGCATCGATCGCCATATTGCCGAGACCCTCATAGGAGAACAGCCGCTCGACGATAACCGTGCCGCCGATCAGGAAGGTGAACTGCACGCCCACCAGCGTCAGCGTCGGCAGCGCCGCGTTCTTCAACGCCTCGCGCAGGATAACCTGCGTTTCGGAAAAGCCTTTGACCCGCGCGAGCACGACATAGTCGAGGTCGAGCACTTCCTTCAGCGACTGTTTCAGGAGTTGCGCGATGATCGCCGCCAGCGGCAACGCCAGCGCGATCGCCGGCATCAGCATGTGCTTGAGCAGATCCCAGGTGAGATCGAAGCGGAGCCTGAGAATGCTCTCGGCGAGATAGAACTGGGTGACGAAGGGCAGGTCGAGTTGCGGTGACACTCGACCGGAAATGTCGAACACCGGGATGAGCACGCCGAACAGCAGGATCAGCACCAGGCCCCACAGGAAATCGGGGATGGAGAGCGTCGCGCCGCCGGCGATGTCGATGCCGGCTTCGACGGCCGTGCCACGCGAACGCGCACCGAGGATCGCAGCGGAGACGCCGATCGCCACCGCCATCAACAGCGCGACGATGGCCAATTCCAACGTCGCCGGCAGCCGGTTGAAGACGAGGCCGAGCACATCCTGGCGCAGCGAGATCGAAGTGCCGAAATCGCCATGCAGCACGCCGGCGAGCCAGATGAAGAACTGCTGCGCAATACTCTTGTCCAGCCCATAGAGCGCGCGCAGACGCGCTATGTCGTCATTGCTGGCGCCGGGTGGCAGCATCATCGCGATCGGGTCGCCGGGCGCCACGCGGATGACGACGAAGACGACGACGGCGACGCCGAACAGTGTGACCAGCATCGTCATCAGACGAACAAGAAATCTCTGCAGCAGCATGCTCGCTGAGCCTAATGCATTCGGCCCCTCACCGGCCGAATGAGGGGGCCTGCGCGTCGTTGGAGAAGGTGCGCTGCGCCAGCGCAGCTTCCCAGATGTCATCAGGCCGGGGTCATCAGCGCCGGCAGCAGCGCGCCCGATACATGCTGCACGACATTGACCTTCTTCGAGTGCACGATCGGCTGAGCATACTGCATCAGCGGCAGCACATAGGCCTGCTCGGCGATGTATTTGTCGACGGCCTTCCAGCCGGCGATGCGCTTGGCCTCGTCCTTCTCGCCCCACAGCGGATTGATCATGTCGATCAGGTCCTGGCTGTCCCACACCGAATGCGGGCTAGGTCCATACATGGCAAAGCCGGTCGAGGTGGTCGGATCGCCGATCGCATTGCCCCAGTTGTAGAAGGCGGCCGGCGCCAGCTTGTCGGCGGCTCGCAGCTCGTAATGCTTGGCGATCTCGTAGACTTCGATACTGGCCTCGATGCCGACCTTGCGCCACATGCCGACGATCGCCTGGATCATCTCATAATCCTTGGGCTTGAAGCCCTTGGTCGTTTGGATGGTGAACTTGACCGGCTTCTTGGGCGAATAGCCTGAAGCGGCGAGCAGTTCCTTGGCCTTTTCCGGATTGTGCTCGACTTTGATCGACGCGTCGAAGGCCGTGTATTCCGGCGTCTCCAGCGTGGCGATCGGCTGGCCGTAGCCGCGCAGCAGCCGCTTGACCAAGAGCTCCTTGTCCACTGCCATCACAGCCGCCTGGCGGACGTTCTTGTCGAGCATCGCCTCGATGTCGTTGAAGAAGATCATGCCGATGTCGGAGACATTCTTGATCGAGCCGGCGAGTCCGTCCTTGGCGATCAGCCGGTCATATTCTTCATAGGGGATTTCGAGCGTCACCTGCGAGGAGCCGGACTCGACCTCGGCGACGCGGCTTGCCGCGTCGGTGACGAACTTGATCGTCACATTCTCGAAGGCTGGCTTGGCACCCCAGTAATTCAGATTGGCCTTCAGCCGCAGGAAGGCGTTGCGCTCGAATTTGTCGACCATATAGGGCCCGGTGCCGATCGGCGCCTTCTCGAAGCCTTCCGCGCCCACCTTCTCGTAATAGGCCTTCGGCATGATGTAGCCGGTCAGGAACGACATCCATTTGAAATAGACCGGATCGAACTGCACGACGTCGCCGGTGATCTTGTTTCCGTCGATCTTGAAGTTGTTGACGTTCTTCCAGACGAACTGGATCGGGTTGCCGGCCTTCTCGTCGCCCGCCCGCTGCAGCGACCAGACAACGTCCTCGGCGGTGAAGGGCGAGCCGTCATGCCATTTCACGCCGTCGCGGACCGTCATCGTCACCTTGCTGCGATCGTCGTTCCAACCCCATTCGGTGAGCAGGCCGGGTGTGAAGGAGAGGTCCGGCTTCTGCGGGATGAACTGGTCGAACACGGACTGGTAGAGGCCTTGGATGGTCGGGTTCACCGCCGAAGGCCCGGTCGTCGGGTCCCAGGATGGCAGGTTGACGTTGTAGGCAATGGTGAGCTCGTCCGCCGCCTTGGCTGCCTTCGGCAGTCCGAGTGTCGCCGCGCCAAGCGCTGCCGCGCCAAATCCAAGCAAATCGCGTCTGTTGATGGTCATGGTCGTTCCCCTTGTTGGTTGTCGGTTTTTGACTCATTGTTCGCGCGGCGTTGTTCATTCGGAAGGTCTGGTGGGCAACCGCGCCTTGTCCATCCTGGAATTCTGCTGCTAGTGCCCTCCCAGTTGCTGCGCCAACATGAAGCCGGATCCGGCACCGGTGCCGGCGCCGGGCCATGTCGCGGCGCCGGTGAGGTAGAGGTTTGACACCGGCGTGTTCCAGCGCGCGAAGCCGCGCGCCGGACGGAAGAGAAAATTCTGCGCCAAATGGTGGCTGCCGCAAATCTGGTCGCCGCCGACGAGGTTCGGATTCTCGCGCTCGAGGTCGAGCGGCGAGAAGATCGCGCGCCCGAGGATCTTCTGGCGCAAACCAGGCGCGTAGCTCTCGATGATGTCGAGCACGCGCTCGGCATAGGCGTCCTTGACCGCGTCCCAGGAACCGGGCGCGATCTTGCCGGCGGCATCGCCAAGGATTTCCGCCGGCAGCATGCGCACCTGGACCCAGAGCACGTGCTTGCCTTCTGGCGCCCGCGAGGGATCGACGGCGGTCGGCTGTCCGACGACGAGCACCGGCTGATCGGGCAGCACGCCGGCAATCGCCTGCTGATAGGTGCGCGACATGGCATCGAGCGACGGCGCCAGATGCACATAGGCGAAGTGGCGAAGCTCGGCGCCAGCGCTCCAGTCCGGCAGATCGTCCAGTGCCAGATGAATCATCATCGTGCCCGGCGCATGGCGGAACTTTTTCATCGCCGCGTCAAAGCCGGCATCGCCGGATCCGTTCGGCAACAGCTTGCCAGTCAGCGCCTTGGGCGCGACGCCGGCAATGACGGCCTTGCTGGCGACATGGAAATCGCCGGAGGCGAGCCGCACGCCGGTCGCGCGGCCGCCGGCGACGGTGATCTCCGCCACCTCCGCGCCGGCCATGATCTTGCCGCCGGCCGCTTTGACCATGCCGACAAGCGCGCGGATGATGGTGTCGGCGCCGCCCTTGCCGAGCACCATGCCAAAACTCTGGTTGGCCATTGATTCCAGATAAGGGAACACGGCGCCGCCGGCGATGTCGGGCGCGAAGTCGAGATGCATGCCCCAGGCGGCGAGCGTGGTTTGCACATGCGGCGTCTCGAAATTGTCCTCGAGCCACGCGCGGGGGGAAGACAGCAACAAGTGGCCGGTATCGAGCGCGCCGCCAATGCCTTTCTTGCGCCAAAGATACCAGGCCGTGCCGGCGAGCGCGCGCGGGTTCATCGGCGATCCGAGCAGCGGGAACAGATGCTCCGCCTCGCCTGGAAAGGCCTCGACCAGCCGGCGCCATGTAGCGGCATCGGCCGCGGAGAAGGTGGCGAGCCGCGATGTCGTCTTCTCGAGATCGTTGCTGACGCCAAACCATCTTCCATCCGGGAAAGCGCTGGCGAAACAATCGGCGACGGGCGCGAATTCCAGCCCATGGCTTTTCAATTCATTTGCATATTTCCGATGGAAGGGAGAGCCAGCGAACAGGCTCAGGTTCATCGCGCCGAAGTCGTGCCTGAAACCGGGAAGCGTGTATTCCGCGGTCCGGACCGCGCCGCCGATAGTTGCGTTGCGCTCGAAAACCGCGGTTTTCCAGCCTTTGAGCGACAGATGCGCGGCGCAGGCCAGACTGTTGTGGCCCGCACCGACAAAGATGGCGTCGAACTCGCTCACGCCCTGCCCCAAAATGCTTTATGCTTAAAGATAATTGCAGATGCATATGTTTTCGTCTAGTAGGATATTAAGGGCCGCAACGAGCCTTGATGAGCACGAACAAGAGGGAACGAAGACAATGGACACGCAGAAACTCCTCGGCGAGGTCGCCGGCCAGCTGCTTTCGGGCGCCATCAAGGTGGTCGACCTGTCGGCGCCGCTCGGGCCCAACACGCCGCTGATCAAGCTGCCGCCGGAGCTTGCCGTCGACACCCCGAAGGTCGAGATCCACCCCATTTCAAAGTATGACAAGAACGGTCCGTGGTGGGCCTGGAACTGGCTGAAGCTCGGCGAGCATTCGGGCACGCATTTCGACGCGCCGCAGCACTGGATCACCGGCAAGGACTATCCGGACGGCGCCACCGACACCATTCCGGCGCAGAATTTCGTCGGTCCGGTCAATGTCATCGACTGCTCAGTGGAAGCCGCCGCCGATCACGATTTCCTTCTCACCGTCGAGCATATCAAGGCTTGGGAGGCCAAGCACGGCGCCATCAATGCCGGCGAATGGGTGGTGATGCGCACCGACTGGTACAAGCGCAACGGTTCGGAAGCCGAGTTCCTCAATGCCAACGAGACCGGCCCGCATACGCCCGGACCAACGGCGGAAGCCATTCAGTTCCTGATCAGCAAGGACATCAAGGGCTGGGGCTCGGAGACGATCGGCACCGATGCCGGCAAGGCCGGCGGCATGGAGCCGCCTTTCCCGGCGCACACGCTGATGCACAAAGCCAACCGCTATGGGCTGGCCAGCCTCTGCAACCTCGACCAACTGCCGCCGAAAGGCGCGATCCTGATCGCCGCCCCGCTCAAGATCGAGCACGGCACCGGCAGCCCGATCCGCGCCCTGGCGCTGGTGCCGGGCCAATAGGCGAGGTGGCGGTCTTCGGGAGAAGATCATGCTCGCGGGCAACAGTGTAGTGGAGAGGTGGGATCGGAGCGACGCTGGCGCTCTACGGCGCCCCCCTCTGTCCTGCCGGACATCTCCCCGACAAGGGGGGAGATTGGCAGTTTCGGCGCTCCACACTGTTCTGCGACGTCGGAGATTGGCGAAAGCAAGGGTGACGTCCGATCTCCCCCCTCGTGGGGGAGATGTCCGGCAGGGCAGAGGGGGGCGTGAAGGAACCCTGACCCGCGCAATTGAAACCGATCTCCCGAAAGCAGGGAGCTCCCCTCAATGACCGCTGCCGATCACATCATCGTCGGCAGCGGCATCAACGCCCTGGTCTGCGCGGCGATGCTTGGCGCCAAGGGCGCCAAGGTGCTCGTGCTCGAACGCAACGACCGCATCGGCGGCTGCATGCGCACCGACGAGATCACGGCGCCCGGCTTCGTCCATGACGTGATGGCGACGACCTTCGTCCTCTTCATCACCTCGCCGGCCTATGCCGCGCTCGGCAAGGATCTTGCGCGGCACGGCCTGGAATTATGTCACACGACCACACCCACCGGCGTGCTTCGGCCCGATGGCAGCCATGCCGTGCTCACCACCGACCGCGCCGCCAACATCGCGGCGCTGAACGCAATTGCCTCCGGCGACGGTGATGGCCATGGCGGCGATGTCGGCGACATCGAACGCAATGCCGGACTGCTGTTCGGTCTGCTCGGCGGCGCGCTCTGGTCCTATCCGACAACGAAGCTCATGGCCGGCGAGGCGTGGCGGCGCGGTCCGCGCCAGCTTGCCGCCGTCCTGGGCGAGGCGCTGGTGCCGGCGCGGGGCTGGCTGGAGACCGCGTACAAGTCCGATACCGTCCGCGCGCTCTGGGCGCCCTGGGTGCTGCATGCCGGGCTTGGGCCGGAAGACGCCTTCTCCGGCCAGATCGCCAAGGTCATCGCCTTCGCGCTGGAGGCGGCCGGCGCACCGATCGTCAAGGGCGGGGCGAAGAACCTGCTCGCCGCCTTCGAAGCGCTGATCAAGGAGCGCGGCGGCGAAATCCGCGTCAACGCCGACGTCGCCTCGATCGTCCAGACCGGCGGCCGTGCCACCGGCCTCCGGCTCGCCTCCGGCGAGACGCTGACGGCAGGGAAGAGCGTCATCTGCTCGGTCACGCCGACGCAGCTCTATGGCCGCCTGCTCGGCAACGATGCGCCGGAAAACGCCGCGAAAGCCATGCGTGACTACCGCTACGGCAAGGGCAACTTCCAGATCCACTACGCGCTGAACAAGCCGCCGGCCTGGCGCGGCGAGGGCCTCGACAAGGTGGCGCTGCTGCATCTGACGCCGGGACTCGATGGTGTGTCGAAAGCCTGCAACGAAGCGGTGCGCGGCCTGTTGCCGGAAGTGCCGACGATCTGCGTCGGCCAGCCCCACGCGCTCGATCCGTCGCGCTGTCCGCAGGGCAAGGCAATCCTGTGGCTGCAGCTTCCGGAAGCGCCGCGCCACATCAAGGGCGATGCCGCCGGCAAGCTCGAGGCCCCAGCCGATGGCCGCTGGAGCGAGGCGCTGCGCGACGCCTACGCCGACCGCGTCGAGGCGATCCTCGCTCATCACATCGATGGTTTTCGCGACAGCATCATCGCGCGCCGCGCCTATTCGCCTGCCGATCTGGAAGCGATGAACATCAATCTGGTCGGCGGCGATCCCTATGGCGGCTCGTCCACCATCGACCAGTCCTTCCTGTGGCGGCCGTTCAAGGCCAGCCGCAATCACGAGACAGGCATTAAGGGCCTCTACCATATCGGCGCCTCGACGCATCCGGGCGCGGGGCTCGGCGGCGGCTCCGGCTTTCTGCTGGCGGAGAGGCTCTGATGGAACAGAAGCTTCCGGAAAAGCGCGAGCGCATCTCGACCCTCGGCCAGATCGGCCTGCAGCAATTCGCGCCCTATTTGATGAACCGCATCATGGGCCGCTACAACGCCACCCTGCGAGAAGACTTTCGCAAGCAGGGCCTGACCATTCCGCAGGTGCGCACGCTGGCCGTGCTCTCGGTCACCGACGGCATCACCGTCAACGACCTCTCGGTCTATACGGTGATCGAGCAATCGACCTTGAGTCGCACGCTCGACGCGCTGGAAGGCCAGGGCCTCGTGCGGCGCGAGCAGGGCGTCGCCGACAGCCGCTTCCGCCATGTGTTCCTGACCGATGACGGCCGGGCGCTTTTCACCCGCGCCTGGCCGGCCATGCATGATGCCTTCGAAGCGATGTTCGACGGCGTTGACGATGCCGAATATGTCGCGCTGATCGCGATTCTGCAGAAGATGCTGAAGAACATCCGCAAGCACGACATTTGAGTTTGACGTACGCGCCGCCGTCCAAACGGCGGTAACGGAAGGAGGCAGAGATGGCCGAACGGTCTTTTGCCAAGGAAGTTGAAAAGCTGAGGCTTGGCGCCGGCCAGGAATTCGCGGGCGAGGGCATCCTCGCCATCACCAAGGCGCTGCTGCAATGCGGCGTCGGCTATGTCGGCGGCTATCAGGGTGCGCCGATCAGCCATCTGATGGATGTGCTCGCCGACGCGCAGGACATTCTGGGCGAGCTCGGCGTGCACTTCGAGGCGAGCGCCTCGGAAGCAACCGCCACCGCTATGCTTGCCGCATCCGTGCACTACCCGATCCGCGGTGCCGCCACCTTCAAGTCGACGGTGGGTACCAATGTCGCCTCGGACGCTTTGGCGAACCTCGCCTCGGGCGGCGTCACCGGCGGCGCGCTGATCATCGTCGGCGAGGACTATGGCGAGGGCTCCTCCATCATGCAGGAGCGCAGCCATGCCTTCGCCATGAAGAGCCAGGTCTGGCTGCTCGATCCGCGCCCGAACCTGCCCTCGATCGTCAAGGCGGTCGAGGATGGCTTCGAGCTGTCGGAGGCCTCCAACACGCCGGTCATGCTGCAGGTGCGCATCCGCTGCTGCCACGTCCATGGCCACTTCATCGCCAAGGACAACAAGCGGCCGCCTATGTCGGTTGCCGATGCGCTGTCGGCCCCGCGCCGCGACACCGGCCGCATCGTGCTGCCGCCTGCCTCCTTCCTGCACGAGAAGGAGAAGGTGACGAAGCGCTGGCCGGCGGCGGTCGATTTCATCAAGAGCCGCAAGATCAACGAGGTCTTTGGGCCGGACAATGGCTCGATCGGCATCGTCATGCAGGGCGGCATGTACAATTCGGTCGTCCGCGCGCTGCAGCGGCTCGGCCTTGCCGACACCTATGGCGACACCGACGTGCCGCTTTATGTGCTGAACGCCGTCTATCCGCTCGTCGATGACGAGTTCCTTTCCTTCTGCGAGGGCAAACAGGCGGTGCTGGTCGTCGAAGAAGGCCAGCCCAACTATATCGAGCAGGCCTTTGCCGCGATGCTGCACAAGGCAGGGCGCGGCACCAAGCTGGTCGGCAAGGAGCATCTGCCGATGGCCGGCGAATATACCGGGCAGGTGATGCTGGACGGCATTGGCTCCTTCCTGCGCGCCTACGCTGCGCATCTGCTGCCCGGCGAGGTTCGCGCGCCGAACAAGTTGGGCGAGGGCGTCGACACGGCCGATCTCATCAATGTCGTTCCCGGCCGCCCGCCGGGCTTCTGCGTCGGCTGTCCGGAGCGGCCGATCTTCGCAGCCACCAAGCTGGTCGAGCAGGAGCTTGGCAAGCACCACATCGCTTCCGACATCGGCTGCCACCTGTTCTCGATCATGCCGCCCTTCGAGCTCGGTGCCACCACCATGGGCTACGGCCTCGGGCCGGCCTCGGCTTCCGCCTTCAATTCGCCGGAAGCGAAACGCCGGTCGATCTCCTTCGTCGGCGACGGCGGCTTCTGGCACAACGGTCTTACCTCCTCGATCGGCAACGCCGTCTTCAACAAGAATGACGGTGTCATCGTCATCGTCGACAATTTTTACTCGGCCGCCACCGGCGGCCAGGACATCCTGTCCTCGCGCGCCTCGAACCGCACCAAGTCCACAAAACATCCGATCACCGAAGCGGTGAAAGGCATGGGCGTCAAATGGCTGCGCCACATCGACCGCACCTATGACGTCGGCCAGATGCGCGACACGCTGCGCGAGGCGCTAACCACCGAGGAGAAGGGGCCGAAGGTCATCGTCGCCTCGTCCGAATGCATGCTGAACCGCCAGCGCCGCGAGAGGCCGCTGGTCGACAAGGCGGTCAAGGGCGGCGAGCGGGTCGTCAAGCCGAAATTCGGCGTCGACGAGGACGTCTGCACCGGCGACCACGCCTGCATGCGGCTCTCCGGCTGCCCGTCGCTCTCGGTGAAGTCGCTCGACGATCCGCTGCGCGACGATCCGGTCGCTTCGATCGACCAGAACTGTGTCGGCTGCGGCAATTGCGGCGAGGTGGCGGATGCGGCCGTGCTCTGCCCCTCCTTCTACCGCGCCGATGTCGTGCACAATCCGAGCCGCTGGGACCGCTTCCTGGAAAGCGCGCGCCGCGCCGTGATCGGCCGTTTGCAGCGCCGCCGCGAGAGCCGCCGTTTGATGTTCGCCGATGCTTGAGCAGGCTTCACCGCTGCGCCCGAAGCCGGGCGCCTCTGATGACGAGCGGGTGATAAAACTCGCCGTGCTTGCCGTCGGCGGCCAGGGCGGCGGCGTGCTCGCCGATTGGATCACCGACGTAGCCGAGCGCAGCGGCTACATTGCGCAATCGACGTCGGTGGCGGGCGTCGCCCAGCGCACCGGGGCGACGATCTATTACATCGAGATGGCGCGCGACACCGGCCGGCTGCCGGTCTTCGCGCTGTCGCCATCGCAGGGCGACGTCGACATCTTGATCGCCGCCGAGCTGATGGAGGCTGGCCGCGCCATCATTCGCGGTTTCGTCACGCCCGAGCGCACGACGCTGATCGCTTCCTCGCACCGCATCGCCGCCGTCTCGGAAAAGATCGAGCCGGGCGACGGCCGCGCCTCGTCGGAAAAGGTGCATGCGACGGCCGAGGTGGCCGCCAAGCGCTTCATCGCCTTCGATATGGAAAAGATCGCCGCCGAGCATGGCACGATGATCTCGGCCAGCCTGCTCGGCGCACTGGCCGGTTCAGACTCGCTGAGCTTCGCGCGCGAAAACTACGAGCAGGCGATCGGCGCCGGTGGCCGTGGCGTGAGGGCCAGTCTTGCCGCCTTCGGCGCCGCCTATGACCGGGCGCGCGGCATCGCGGTCGCGACAGCCGGGGATAACGCAAGCGGGAAGCCTGCCGCTCCCGACACCTCATCAACGGCCAAGGTCAGTGGTCCCGAAACCCTGCTGAAGGGCTGGCAGGAACTCGCCACCCGTATCGCGGCACTACCGAAACCGGTGCGCGACATGGCTGAGCGCGGCCTGAAGAAGGTCGTCGATTACCAGGACATCGCCTATGGCGGCGAATATCTCGACCGGCTGGACAAGGCGATCGCGCTGGACAGAGCGGAGCGTGGCCATGCGCTGTCGGTCGCGGCCGCGAAACATCTGGCCAACGCCATGTGCTATGACGACATGATCCGCGTCGCCGACCTCAAGACGCGTTCGACCCGCGACAGGCGCGTGCGCAAGGAAGTCGGTGTCAGGGAAGGCTTGGTCCTGCAGGTCACCGAATATTTCCATCCGCGCATCGAGGAATTTTGCGGCACGTTGCCGGTAGCAATCGGCAGTTACATCGAGAACCGCCCGAAGCTCGCCGCCTTCCTTGACCGCCGCATCAATCGCGGCCGCCATATCCGCACCGACAGTTTCACCGGCTTCGCCATGCTCTGGTTCATCGGCGGCCTGCGCCGCTGGCGCCGCCGCCTGCTGCGCCACAAGGTCGAGGTCGAGCATCTGGAGCGCTGGTACGGCTTGGCGCTTGCCCGTGCGCGCGAAAACTATGCGCTTGGGCTGGAGATCCTGAATTGCCGCCGCTTGATCAAGGGCTACAGCGACACCCACGCCCGTGCCCAGTCGAAATTCGACCGCGTGCTCTCAGCGCTTGCCATGCTCGAGGGCCGCGAAGACGCCGCCGACTGGATCCGCCGCCTGCGCGAAGCGGCGCTGAAGGACGAAAAGGGCGACATGCTCGATGGCGCGCTGAAGACCGTGGCGACGCTCAACGACGCCGCCCGATAACGAGGATGTGATCAATCCTCCTCCGACGGATTTCGACCCTGTCGTCCGTTTCACGGCGGTAGGGATGAATCACGGAGACGAACTTTATGCTCACCAAATATTTGCTGCCGTTCGCATTGGCCGCCGGCACTTTGATGCTCTCCGCCGGCGCGCAGGCCATGCCGATGGCAAAGCCCAGCGCTGCGCCGCTGCCGGTCGAGACGGTCGGCTGGCGCTGCGGTCCGGGCTGGCACGTGAACCACTGGGGCAGATGCGTGCCGAACGGTCGCCGGTTCATCCGGCCCGTGCGCCACTGGCATCCGGGCTTCCGGTATCACCACCGCTGGCATCCCGGCTATTGGAGCTGGTGATCGGTTTGAGGGGCGCCCGTGCCGGAAACGGCGCGGGCGGCTTGCTAAGTTCCTCGAGCGAGGATTCAGACAGCCCTCAGAGACGGCGTCTGGACAGCGCCCCCTCTGTCTTGCCGGACATCTTCGCCGCAAGGGGGGAGATCAGACATCGCGCCGGCCTTCGCCAATCGTCAGTGTCGTACTCTGTTCGACAGCGCAGAGTGGTCGCGGCGCCGAAGCTGCCAATCTCCCCCCAAGTGGGGGATATGTCCGGCAGGACAGAGGGGGGCGCGAAGGATCTCGACCGATCTCACCTTGTGCCGCCGCGTTCCTGCCTCGCGGTTGATGGACAAAGTCGAAGCTCTCACACAATCAAATCCCGCATCGGCTTCACCCCTCCCGACTCGGGAAACACCTTGTCGCCGAGCACCGCGGCGGAGAGCCCGAACTGCTCGGCAAGCAACCCCTTCAGCACCGCGCGCACATCGCTGGTCGGCGCGAGGTCGCGGCCTTGGTAGAGCTGAGCCGGCTTCAGCCCCGGCCAGTCGGCGATGACGCGGCCACCTTTGATCGCGCCGCCGGCGAGCAGCACCACCGTGCCGGTGCCGTGGTCCGTGCCGACGGTGCCGTTGACGCGGGCGGTGCGGCCGAATTCGGTGATGGCGACGATCGCCGTGTCCTTCCAGCGCTCGCCGAGCCCTTTCTCGAATTCCTCGAAGGCGCCATCGAGGCCGCCGAGCAGGTTGGCGAGCCGCCCGGTGGCACCGCCCTCGTTGACATGCGTGTCCCAGCCGTCGAAGGCCAGCGCCGCAATGCGCGGCCCGTCGTCGGCCGCCATCAGTTTCGCCGCGCCTTGCGCGGACTGGCGCATGCCGGCGGCGTTGGCGAGGCCGCCGCGGGGTTTCATCGTGCTGCCATCGAGCTGGTCGCTCATCGCCATGCGGTCGGCGTCGAGGCCCTTCTGCAGCGCCGCTGCCAGCACCGGGTCGCGATGGTTGTAGAGGTCGAGCACACGCTCCGCCAGCGCATCGCTGGGCGTCGGCAGCGCCTGCGGCGCCCAGCCGAGCACGGGTGCTGCGCCGCGGATCACCAGCGGCGTCGATGGCCCGACCGCCAGCCCGCCGAGCTTGGCCACCCTTTCACCTGCCGGCAGGCTGGCAAGCGCCCGGTTCAGCCAACCGGTTGCGGCGTTGCCAGGGCCCGGCAGGCCGCTCTCCAGCACATCCTGGCCATCGAAATGCGAGCGCTCGCGGTAGCCGGTCGCGGCCGCGTGCACCGCGGCCGCCTGACCTGCCTTGAACAACCGCGCGAACACCGGCATCGCGGGATTGATCGCGAAGAAGCTGTCGAGCGGCAGCGCCGCATTGACGCCCGAGAGCGACAGCGCGATGTCGCCATGCAGGCCGGCATAGTCGGGGTCACCGAGCGGGCCGATCGTCGACAGCCCATCCAGCGCGCCGCGCAATATGATGACGATCAGGCGCGGATCGCGATGGTCGGCGGCGCGGGCGAAGCGTGGCAGATAGGCCCAGGCAAACAGCGCGCCGCCTGTCATCAGCAAGGCGCGCCGAGATGGATTCGGCGTTTCACAAAGAAGACTCATGCCGCTTCTCCATTGTTCACCGGCGTTGAAATTCCGGCGCCATCAGCAGCAGCGCCAGGCCTTGCTGTTTGGACTCGGCGCGCGCGATCGCTTGGCGCGTCTCGGCCGAGGCGGAGGCGCCGATCACGGTGGAAAGCATGTCATCGGGATCGCCGATGTCGCTCGCCTGACGAGCCGCTTGCCAGGCGATGTCGAGGCGCGTCTTGAGGCCTTCGGCGGACGCCCAGCTATCCGTCCGGTCGGAAAAGCCGTTCGGCCCGGGCGGTTGCCAGAGCGGCTCGCCCAGCGCCCTTAGCCAGCGCAGCGTTCGTTGCGGCTCTTTCCCGGTGGTGGAGCCGATCGCCCGCCGGACCGCTACGGCATAGTCCAACGGCGAGCGCAATTTTGTCAGCGGCAGCGACCAGGCTTCAGGCAGATCGACCAGTGCAAGGGCGAGCGCGCGCAGGTCGCCGTCCGTCTTGGTGAAGATCTCGGCAAGGCGGTCGACTACAGCCGCCGGCGGATCGTCGGCAATGAAATGGCGGGCGAGCTTGGTAGCGATGTGGCGCGCGGTCGCCGGCTGGCGGGCGATGTCGTTGAGCGCGGCCTTGGCCTGGCCCATGCCGCCGGCCGGGTAGGTCTTGCCGAGCAGCACCGCCTCGCCAGGCTGATGCGCATCGGGGTCGAACACAAATGTGCCGGGCTCTCCGAGGCGGCCCTTCCGTCCGGCCATCGTCCAGCCGGTGAGCGCTCCCGCGAAACTCGTGACATCCGCCTGGCTATAGCCGCCGTCGACGCCCAGTGTGTGCAATTCCAGGATCTCGCGGGCGAGGTTCTCGTTGAGGCCGCGGCCGCGCCTTTTTCCGGCGCGCGAATCCGGTCCGGTCGATTGTCGGTTGTCGAGGTAGAACAGCATCGCCGGGTGATGCTCGACGGCCAGCAGCATGTCGGCGAAGCGGCCGAGCACGAAGGGGCGGACAGCCTCGCGCTCGAAAGCGCCGGCGCAGGCCCGCACGAGCTGGCCCTTGGCGGTCGAGACGCAGAAATGGTTCGACCAGAAACCGACCAGTCTTTCGACAAAGCCGGGTGCGGCACCGAGCGCCTTGTCGAAACGGGCTTGCGCTTCATCCCGATAGATGTCGGCCCCGACCGGCGGCACGCCTGACTTGCGTTTTGCCTCGGCTGAGCCGTCCGAAGTGTCTGCCGCAGGCTGCATGGCGGGCGCTGGCTTCTCCCGCGCTGCCTTGCGCTCCGCGGCGGCGGCCATGCTGGCCTGGATCGCGGCGGTGCTGTCCAACAAGCCGGCATTTTTTGAATCGTCGGCCGAGACAAGCGCGACATCCAACAGCTCGAGCTCGGCCTTCAGATAACCGCGCGCATCGGCCGCAATCTTGCCGAGATCGTCACCAGGTTTCGCGCCAAGCCCGAAGCGGTTGAGCGCGACCAAGGCTGGATCGGGCGGAACGGCATTTGGAACGGATAGAGCCAACAGAGCCTCCGTCGCGGACCGACGCAGGTCGCGTCGGCGGCAATATCCACGGTCGAAAGGCCTTATGACGCCGGAGTCGGCATGATGAGGCCGGCAGGGGCTTACCAGCGGCGCCAGTAACGATCGCCGTGCCACGGACGCCAGGCCGGGCCGATATAGACGCTTGGGCCACCCCAGTAGTAATAGCCCGGATAGATCACGCGGCGGTTGGGCACGCAGCGACCCCACCGGTTGGGGTGCCAGCCGGGGCCGCAGCCCCAGGCCACATGCTCGACAATCGCAGGCGCCGCAGGCGCCGCAAGCGGCATTGCCGAGGCTGCACTTGCCGCGGCAGTCCCGCCGATGGCAAGCGCAGCCGCAACAGAATATTTCGTCAGACCATTCATGGGATACTCCGAAGTTTCTCGAGGTTGAACCGGCCACGTCGCGTTCGCGTGGCGGCAGGCGTGTCCCTCTTTTTCTTTGAACGGAGACGGCCGGCGCTTTCCGTCGCTCTTATGGCGTATTTTTTGCCGGGATGGGCCGCTGCCTGCCGACATGGCGCAGCAGGGCGTCGGCCAGCAGCTTACGGTCATCTAGCGGGCTCGACGCGGCGAATTCGACGATGCGCTGTTCCAGCCGGCTGCGGATGGTGGCGTCGGCATTGCGCGCCCGCTCCAGGGCCGCGGCCAGAGCGTTGGCGTCGAGCGTCGGCTGCTGCAAGAGGTTGGCCGCCTCACGCCGCGCCTGCTGTCCGTCGAGGATGACTGCGCGCGACTCGCGCCGAACCTCGCGCAACGCCTGGCGGAATACCTTGCGGTCGCTGGCGGGAAGCTGACCGCCGGCCGATTCCAGCGAATAGCCGCCTCCGGAACGGCCGATCAGCCAGCCTGCACCGCCGGCGACGGCACCGATCAGGAAGACGTTCAGCACCAGCGATGCCGCGAAAAGACGAGCGCTCATAGGTCCTCCGTGTCGGCGTCGGGACCGGCATCGCCGAACGACGTTGCGTTGGCATCCATCACATAATGGTCGGACGTGGCATCTGGCGTGACGACGGTGACCAGCGCCAGCCCGACCACGGCGCCGGCAAGGCCGACGCCGGCAAGCCCAAAGCCCAGCCACCAAAACCGGCGGCGGCGCCCCTGGCTGAGCTGCGTGGTGGCCCTTGCGACAATCTCGCCATGCAGCGTCCGGCTTGGGGCTTCGACGTGATGGCGGTCGAGGATGACATCGAGCCTGCCGGCGGTCGCCAAGATGGCGCGACCCTCTTCACTCTCCGCAAGCAGCGTGGCGGCAGCCTGCTCGGCCCGAGGCCAGCGATGCAGGGCGCTGCCATAGGCCTCCGCAAGTGCGGCGAAGCGTTGGGCACTCATCGCCCCGTCAGCGGCCTTTCTTTCGTCAGCCATCTGGTTTCCCCTTCCACGGGTTTGACGTGGCCACCCAAGTCCCAACCGCCGCCAGCTGCTCAGTCATCGCCATCTCCGATGAGCATGGCCTGCAACGAGCGCCGGCCCCGCGCGAGCAGGCTTTCCAGCGCATCGACGCTGACCTGCATGGCGCCGGCGGCCTCGATGTTGGACATCTCCTGATAATAGACGAGCACGATCGCCTCGCGCTGGCGCGGCGCGATGCGCAGCAGCGCCTGCTGGACGCGCCGGCCTTCGTCTCCGGCGTCGGGAAGCGGTACCTCATCCGCCGCCTCCGGCAGTTCGTCCGTCACCCATTCGCGGCGCCGCCGCAGCCGGTCGTAGCAGAGGTTGAGCGCCACCCGGTGGATCCAGGTGTCGAAACGCGCGTGACCCTGGCGCCAGCCCGAGGCATGACGCCAGATGCGCACGAAGGTCTCCTGGGCGACGTCCTCGGCCTCGGCGGCATCGCCGAGCATGCGGGTGGCGAGCGAAAGCAGGCGCGGCAGCTTGCGCGCCACCATCGCCTGCACGGCGGCTTGATCGCCGGCACCGATGCGCCGTACCAGTTCCTCGTCCGGATCGGCGCCCATCAAGCGGGGCGCTCCCAATGATCATCGTGCTGCATGACCTCTCGGTCATTGCTCCTGATTGGGAGCGGTTTTGTGGCCCGGCCGTTCCTCGGAGCTCACCACGCCGTCGCCGTTCTTGTCGAGCCTGGCGAAGCGCTTGGCCAAGAAGGCGTCGAGCTCGGATTTGTCGACGAAGCCGTCCTTGTTGGCGTCCATGCGCGCGAAGGATTTGGCAGGATCGCCCTTGGCCTTGCGCTGGGTCTGGAACGCCGTCCACTCGGCGAGGCTGACCTTGCCGTCGCCGTCGGTGTCGGCCCGCATGAAAGCCTTTTCCCGGCGCGCCTCAAACTTTTCCAGCGTGATGCCGGGCCTGGCGGAGGCGGACATGCTTGGCGCTGGTTGCGCCGGCGCGGTGGCAGGCGTCGCTGTCTGGGCGGCCGCGGCGGCGGCCTGCAGGCCAAGGGCAACGACAAATATCGAACGGCGGATCATGCTCTCGTCTCCGGTTGCGCATGGCCATTGGCGGCCACGCTTCAGCCGTTAAACGCGGCAACGGGGAAAATCCGTCGGTCGTTTCTGACGAGACAATCAGCAAGAGTCCGGCAAAAAGCCGGGCCCGGAGCCGATCGGGAACGAGGCTAAGCGAAACTATTTCCGTTCGTCGACCACCATCAGCTGATCCGGCTTGAAGCCGGCATGTTGCGGGGTCCACACGTCGCCGTCACGATTGAACCAGTGGCACAGATACGTGCCTGAGGCAGCGCCATCACTCACCGTCATCTCCGGGCCTCCGGATTTTAGCCTGACGACGTCACCGGTCTTGAAAGTGTTGGGCATTTTGGCCTCCTTGCTAGAGACCGGGAGTTTCCCACCAACAGCGATTCTCGACAATGCCCGAGATGCGCGGCAAAAGCCGCCTGGCCGCACGCGGCGCGCAGGAGAGAGCATCGTTGCAGCCGCGACGATCACTCCGGCACGCCGGCGATGCCCAGCGCCTCGACGTAGCGCTCGGCGAACACCTTGTCCAGCCACGGGTTGATCTGTCTCTGCAGGGTGAGCGTGAAGGTCGGGAACGCCTCCATCAGGCGGCGCGCCGCGGCCTGCGCCTCGTCCAGCCGGTTGAGCTTGACCAGCGCCATGATCACCACGCGGTGCGAGGAGCCGTAGTTCGGCATCTCGTGCAGCGCGCGTTCTCCCCATGCCAGCGCTTCCTCGTAGCGCTCGAGCATCAGATAGCTCATCCCGATGCCGGAGAGCGCGATACCTTTCTCGGGGTCGACCGGACTCAGCCGCATCGCCCTGTGAAAGTGCTCGATCGCCACGAGCGGGCGGCTGCAATGCGCGTTCACCCAGCCGCTGCCGGTATGGCCCTGCGCCGAATTGGGGTTGAGCAGCAGGGACCGTTCGATCGTGCCCAGCGCCATCTCGTATTCCTTCGCGCTGTAGGCGATCACCTGCGCCGCGAAGCGCAGGCTCGTGGGGTCGTCGCGCGCTTCCGCCAGCACCTCGCGCGCCATACGCGCGGCGACTCGCACATCGTCGGGCTCGTGCCAGCACTGGCTCACGGATAAGCTGCGGATATATGCGCCGAGTGCCTTCGCCAAGGTGAAGCCCGGGTCGATGCTGAGCGCCTCGTTGGTGAGTCGGCGTACATCGGCAAAGCCTTCGCGCGTCATGCTGTAGAAGCGCGGCAGTGCGCGAAGATAGAGGTCGTAGGCGCTGATGTAGTCGGTCGGCTTCATGCGCGCCTGCTTGATCTCCTCCAGCCGGATGCTCGGCTCGACAGCACCGACGACGCTCTCGGTCACCTTGTCCTGCAGGTCGAAGATGTCGCTCACGTCGCCTTCGAAGCGGCCGGTCCAGACATGGTGACCGCTGATCGCGTCTACCAACTGCCCGCTGATGCGCACGCGAGATCCGGCTCTGCGGATGCTGCCTTCGAGCACGTAGCGGACGCCCAGCTCGCGCCCGACCTGGCGCAGGTCGACCGCCCGGCCCTTGTAGGTGAAGGACGAGTTGCGGGCGATCACGAAGAAGGAGTTCACCCGGCTCAATCCCGTGATGATGTCCTCGACCAGCCCGTCGGCGAAGTATTCCTGGTCAGGGTCGCCGCTCATGTTGGTGAAAGGCAGAACCGCGATCGAGGGCTTCTCGGGCAGGGGAGGCGGTGCAGCCACCGAGGCGCTGGCGTCGGTCTCGACGCGGTAGGCGCGCACGGGCCGCTCGATGTTTTTGAGGCGCAGGTTGCCGAGCGGCGTGAAGCCGCAGTCGAGCTTGCCCTGGAGGTGGTCGTAGGCGGTGCCCGAGACGACCACGGTCCCGGGATCGGCGGCGCTTTCGAGGCGGGCGGCGATGTTGACCCCGTCGCCGTAGAGGTCGCCGTCCTCCTCGCAGACCACGTCGCCGAGATTGACGCCGATGCGCAAGCGAATCCGCTCTTCCTCCGGCGTTTCCGCCTCGTGTTCCGCCACAGCCTGCTGGATCGCCACCGCCGATGTCACCGCATTGACGACGCTCGCGAATTCGCAGAGCATGCCGTCGCCGGTGAGCTTGACGATGCGCCCCTGGTTCTCGGAAACCAGCGGTTCGAGGAGGTCCTTGCGGTAGGCCTTCAGCCGCTCGAGCGTGCCGCGTTCGTCGCGCTCCGTCAGGCGCGAATAGCCAACCACGTCGCAAGCCAGGATCGCTGCGAGGTGGCGCTGCGTGCTCATGGCACGGCTCAGCCAGGCGCCTGCACGCGCGCCGTCCCCCGTCCATGTCCTGCCGGCTTCCATGCGCCTCACCTGCACGCTATCCATCTTTCCCAATCTCCGCCCGTCGCTGGAACGGAGAGCAACCTGACCTTGCCCTCACGAGATTCCGCTATCCAGCTTGCGAAACGTGGAGCGTTCAGTCGCGCTACAGTCAACCAACGACCCGCCCACGCAGCCTCTGGGGACGCTGACGCCACTTCCAGAAGGCCGGGGATGTTGCCTGGCTTGTGTAACCGGTTGACGCCACCGTGGCGGCGCTTTTGTATCGGCATCACACCGAACACTCACGCTTGGAGGTGCTGAGGTCGGCAAGCGGCGAAATGCTGCCGTACGACGCCGCAGCGTTTCGGCTTAGGGCGATCTTGGGTGGGTTTATGGGCGAACCCAAATCCACCCGACAGGTATGGTATTGGAATTACACGCTTTTAGGAAACTGGTGCCGCTTGCGTGACTCGAACACGCGACCCCATCATTACGAATGATGTGCTCTACCAACTGAGCTAAAGCGGCCCGGGAAGCCGCTGGGCTTCCAAGATGCGCCGGTTGATAGACTCAACCGCCAGCTAATTCAAGATGGCTGGCGGCGAAATCCTGCGCTCATGCGCGGCAATTCCGTCGCTTGCCGCTGCGCGACAGCCTTAAGCGCCGCGCCAGCACGGCTTGCGGGCCGGCGCCGGCAGGCGTCCGATTCCGTTGCAGGCCGATCCGGCGGCGGCGACAAAAAATGTTGATTCTTCAACAAAAAACGCCGAAATGGGCATTGGATGCGTCGGCAAGGCAGCCGCCCGCCCGTTGATTGACTGGTCGCCTGCGGCTAACGATCGATAACTGTGAGCGAACGCGCAGAGGGAGCTCGCTTGGACGCCATCGAGAAAGCGATCCGCAACGCCTTCGAGAAAGGCAATCCCGAGGACCGGGCGTTTCGCGAGAAGGTCTATCGCTCGGCCTTTGCCGCGCTCGATCGCGTGCTGCAGGCCAACCCGAACGTGACGGTGGAAGCCGCCATCAACCGCCGCAAGGCGGTGCAGGCCAAGATCACCGAGATCGAATCCGAATTCCTGCCGGCTGTCCAGGCCGTTCCTGACGTGACGCTTCCGCTGGACAGCGGTCCGTTCGTCGGCAACGCCGCGCCGGGGCCGGCGGTCGACACGCCGAGCCAGTCTCCCGCGCCGCCGGTGGATGCACCGCGGGGCCCCGACCAGGCGGCACCGTCGCCGTCGATCACCGTCGACGGTCCGGTGCAGCCCGACACATCGGATGCGCCGCGCTCGCGCGTGCTGCCCCGCGTGCCCGACATCATGCCGGACGAGGCGCTTCCGAACGCGCCGACGCTTGATGACTCTCCTGGAGCGTCCATCGGCAACGGCGCCGAAGTGGCGCCGGATCGCGATGAACGGCGTATCCGTGGCCGGCGCCTGCCGCTCACCGCCATCTTTGTCGCGGCGACGCTGCTGGCGGCTGCCGGCATCGGCCTCTATTTCGCCAAGCAGACCGGCGTCTTCAAGACGGCGGCTGAACTCAACACCGGTCCGCCCGAGCCGACCCCGACGCTGGAAGACGAAGACTCCTCGCAGCCAGCCGACACCGGTTCGCCGCAGAAGCCCGGCGAGGCGGATCAGTCGAAGAACTGGATCAACGTCTTCTCGCCCAGCGATCCGACCCATGTCAGCACACCGTCCGACGCCGCCGCCGATGTGATGAAGGACGACACCGGCCAGTTCCTGCGCGTCCGCTCGGGCGCATCCGGATCGGCCATCGTCTTCGATGTCGGCCAGGGCGTGCTGGAAAAGCTCGCCGGCAAGCATGCCATGTTTGACATCATCGCCCGCTCGGAAGAAGGCAAGGAGACGCAGATCTCGGTCGACTGCAATTTCGGCGAGCTCGGCGATTGCGGCCGCAAGCGCTATGCCGTCGGCCATGAGCGCAACGAATACCTGTTCGACGTGCAGTTCCCGAACAAGCACCCGGGTGCGGCCGGCACCATCGCCGTCAACTCCGACTTCGACAAGCAGGGCAAGTCCGTCGACATCTACGAGATCCGCGTATCGATCGCGGAGTGACCTCGCTCCTCTACCCTCGACGCAGGCGCTGCACCCCACCCGCGCCTACGGCGCGACCTCCCCATCAAGGGGAGGTAGGGCGCGGCGCTTGCCGTCCTTAGCGGGATCGGATGACTGCTTCCTGTGTCGTTGCGCATCGGCAGCGAGTGGCTATCTGGACGGGTGCGACCTTCTACCTCCCCTTGATGGGGAGGTCGGCGCGAAGCGCCGGGTGGGGTGAAGCGCCGGCGTTGACTTCCTAACCGTCCAGCAGCGCCTGCAGCGTCTCGATCCGGTCGGCCTCGGCGGCCGGCTTGTCCCAGCGCAGCCGTGAGATGCGCGGAAAGCGCATCGCGACGCCAGATTTATGGCGCGTCGAGCGGTTGAGCCCTTCGAAGGCCACTTCCAGCACCAGCCCATTCTTGCGATCGGCGCGCACCGAGCGCACCGGCCCGAACCGCTCGATCGTATGGTCGCGCACATATTTGTCGATTTGCCGCAGCTCCTCGTCGGTGAAGCCGAAATAGGCCTTGCCGACCGGCACCAGCTCTTCCGATCCCTCCGGGCCTGACCAGACCCCGAAAGTGTAGTCGGAATAGAAGCTCGATCGCTTGCCGTGGCCGCGCTGCGCATACATCAGCACCGCGTCGATCGTGTGCGGATCGCGCTTCCACTTGAACCAAGGGCCTTTCGGCCGGCCGGCAAGATAGGGCGAATCCCAGCGCTTCAGCATCACCCCTTCGATGATCGGATGCGGCGGCGCCTGGCGCAGCCGCTCCAGCGTCTCCCAATCCGAAAATTCGACAAGCGGCGAAAGGTCGAAGCGGCTGGGATCGAGCGTCTGGACGAAGGCTCCGAGCCGGGTGCGGCGCTCGGCGAAGGGGAGGCTGCGCAAATCCTCGCCGTTGATTTGCAGCGCGTCGTAGCAGCGCATGAAGGCCGGATATTGCTGCTGGATTTTTGGCGAGACGCTCTTGCGGTTCAGCCGCTGCTGCAGGTCGGAGAAGGTTCCGGTCGCCTCGCGCGGGTCGCCGACCAGCAATTCGCCGTCGAGCGCCGCCTCAAAATCCATCGTCGCGGCGAGGTCCGGGAAAGCGCCGGAAACATCGTCGCCGGTGCGCGAATAGAGCCGGCGGATGCCGCCCTCGCACACCGCCTGGACGCGGATGCCGTCCCACTTCCACTCCGCCGCATAATCGGCCGGATCGAGCTTCTCCAAGTCGCCGTCGTCGACCGCATTGGACAGCATCACCGGCCGGAACAATGCGAGCGCGGCGCTCCTCGGTTTTTCCGCCCGGCCTTCCAGCCACGCAAAGAGCGCCGTGTAGGGTGGCGTCAGCCCGTGCCAGAGCTCCTCGATCTCGACGACATCGACTTGGCCGAGATCGGCCAACGCCTGCTTGGCAAGCCGCGCCGACACACCGATGCGCAACCCGCCGGTAACCAGCTTGATGATGGCGAAGCGCGCAGAGATGCTGGCGCTGTCGAGAAGCCTGGCGAGCACCTGCGGCCCGTCGGAGCGGCTCGCCGCCTGGAGCTTGCCGACCACTTCGGCGAGCGTCGGCGCGTGGTTCGGTATGTGGCCGGCCGGCTGCGGCCAGACCAGCGACACCGTCTCGGCGAGATCGCCGACATAATCGTAGGAATAGCCGAACAGCACGGGGTCCATCCGCTCGACCACCAGCGCGCGCAGCATCGCCGGCTTCACCGCCGCGATCGACAGATCGCCGGTGATCGCCGCCAGCGCCAGCCCGCGGTCGGGATCCTCGACGCTGCGGAAATAGTCGGTGAGCAGCGTCAGCTTGCCGTTGCGCGAAGGCGTCAGCACCAGCCGGTCGAGGAGCTCGGCGAAGCGGTTCATGCGCGACACGCCAATGACGAAAGCCGGCGCGAGGCACCCCCCTCTGTCCTGCCGGCCATCTCCCCCTCAAGGGGGGAGATCAGATGCCGCGCCGGCTTTCGCCAATCTCTCGCGTCGCGGGAGATGCGTCGGCGCTGAAACTGCCAATCTCCCCCTTTGAGGGCAGGGGAATCGCAGATAAGTTGATTGGCTATTGCCAAGCCGCAAAAGAAGGATTCTTGAGAGGCTTTCTCGTAGCAGAGGAGGCCCGAGTGCGGCTTGTTTTGTCGATCCTGCAAGCAGTTCGCGATCCGCGCGACATCAACGCGCGGCATGATCTTGCTGAACTTCTGTTTC